>PEZS01000013.1:0-109447 GCA_002778785.1 Bdellovibrionales bacterium CG10_big_fil_rev_8_21_14_0_10_45_34
TTTTTACACTTATTTCGGCCTAGCCCCTTCCTTCACCCCAGGAAAATTAGGAGAACCGCTCAGGGATTATCGGTTCTTAACCAATGAAGTGGAATCTGCGTTATTGCTGAGCCAATCTTCGGAAAAGTATTTTTCAATGATTTTGCGCGCCAAATAGGCAGACTTTACTTGCCAATATTCTTTGTTGATCGTAAGCACAGAAAAACTTATGGCCCTGTCTGGGCTCTTCGCAAAACCGACGAACCAATCATATTTACCTTCTGGATCTGACCCTGTGAGCGATCCTGTCTTTCCGCCGACCACGACCGATGAAAAGCGTTTGTCTCTGTAAAAGCCCCGAAAACTCTTACGAGAAGTACCCGTATAGATCGTTTCACCCATGAGCGTCGAAAGTTGATCTGCCGTATGGGCCCCTAGTACGTCCACCAAACCCGCATCAGGTAGAACTAACGCCTTGTTTTCATTCATGTCATATGCGCTTGCGATCATACGAGGGAGACGAAGCCTACCTTGATTTACTACAACAGAACCAATCGTCGCTGCGTGAATGGGGCTTAGGCTATTTTTGGTTGTAAAACCGCTAGCTGCCTCGACATACCCCCAGTTTTCGCCATCATCCTTCGGAATAAATGCACTAGACGCCGCCAGAGGGAGCTCAAAAGGAAGGCTTCGATTGAAATAAAATCGATAAGCGTACTCCCGCAGTGTAATCGGATCGAGATAGTTGACCGCAAGCCTTCCAAAAAAAGAATTGATCGACTTACCAAAGGCCTCTTTAAGAGAGACAAAGTTATTTGGTCTAAAACGCCGGGCATCGAAGAAGACGTTTCGCTTATAAAGTGTGTGCATACGCCCGCGATATCCAATCTCGAAGTCGGGATGAATCGCAGCTGAGTCGATCGCCGCCGCAGCAGTCACAATCTTAAACACTGATGCAGCGGGAAAATTAGACCTCGCAAACAAGCGGGGAAACTCTTCACGATCCTTAGTGTTGTGTGCGTAGTCTTGAATAGCTAGCAAGTTGCCGTTCGTGGCATCCATCACAACAATCACACCAAAATCTGGCCGATGCCTCTCTAAAATCTCTTTTGCATAGCCATGCAGCGCAGGATCTAGCGTGTATTTAATTTGAATACTTTTACCCGATTTCGAGTCGATCGAGTGCGGAAACTCAAAAAGCTCCGATCGACTAATAACATTGAACAGCTCTAAGGGTCGAGAAGACTGCCACCACATGTAGACAATTGTTGGAGCACAAAGGGCGCCAAGCAGAATGAAGGCCCAGCCATAAGTCTGCTGTCGTGGTCTCAGAATCAACTTGATGAAAAAAAATCTAAACAGACGCATTGACTTCTACTATTGGTAATTCCTGATTCTGGGTCAACGCATTAAATCATGAATTTAGTGCTCTCGACCTGATACAAGTGCTCGAATATAGTTATCTGAATGCTGACTCTTATCTGTTTGTCCTATTTGCTTGGTATCATTTGCTTTACTCAAAGGTGGAGCGGTCGCTCAATATATCTTTTGCCCGCTGCAGCGTCAGCGGTTTTGTTTTTCATCGACCTAGGGCTGGTGGAAATTCCGAAGTCGTTCCTCTCTGAGTGGCACTTCGATAGAAGCATCCAGCTAGCCATAGAACTATCTCCGCCTGTGCTAGGAAAATGGCTTTCCCTACTTGTAAACTCTATTGGCACCGCAGTTTATGTCTTCAGTTTTTTCTACCTAACCAAGAGAAAAGACTCCCACCGAATTGCCGGTTTCCTGATGATTTTTCAGGCCTCCATGCTGGGAATTCTTTTGAGCGACAACCTGTTTGGACTTTTTATTTTCTGGGAGCTAACGAGTGTTAGTTCGTACTTTTTGATTGGAACTAACAACAGAGAGTCCTCTTCACGCGCGTCGGCCCTGCAAGCTTTGCTGATTACAGGTTTGGGCGGGTTAGCAATGCTGGTAGGAATTGTCATTTTTCAGCAAGCTCATGGCATTGTTAGAATTTCAGAACTGCTGGCGATCAAAGAATTTTCTCACTTTGGCATCTTAGGGCAAACCGCTTCTTTTTTAATTTTGCTCGGAGCCATTACTAAGTCCGCACAGGTACCTTTTCACTTTTGGCTTCCCAACGCCATGGTGGCGCCGACTCCTATTAGCGCCTTTCTTCACTCGGCGACAATGGTGAAGGCAGGTGTCTATCTCGTGGCCGTCTTATCGCCTGCCCTGCGATGGATGCCTGGTTGGCAACCTTCAATTTACGTGTTTGGAGCACTCACCTTAGTTTGCGGTACGATATTGAGCTTTGGCACTTCAGATCTCAAGCGCATTCTGGCGCACACTACAATCGCAACTCTGGGAGCCCTCTTGCTTCTTATAGCGATTGGCACTCCGGCTGCGCTAAAGGCATTTGTTTTGCTGCTGACAGCTCATGCATTTTACAAAGCAGCGGCTTTTTTCCTTGCTGCAGACATCGAGAAAACTGCTGGCACGAGAGATTTGAAGCTCCTCAGCGGTCTCATCAAACTGGCTCCACTTTCTGCGGTTGGCGGCTTCTTAGTGATGTTTGCTTTTGCTGGGATAGGTCCTTTTCTCAGTTTCACTGCTAAAGAAACTCTACTAGCTGACTTACTCGCGATGAGAAATCCTATGGATAGCTTCAGCTTGATAGCTTTCTCCATGTATACTGCAGGCGGCGTAGCCGTGGCGTTCAACCTGGGTGCTCGAGTATATCTTGGAGCCCCTTCTGCAGCCGTTTCTGGTGCAAAAGGTGACCTAGCTAAACCGGCGATAATCAGCATGTTGGCGCTTGCGGGACTTGCGATTCCAGTACTTTATTCAACCATTTTAGAAAATATTATTTCTGGATTCACCCAGAGTTACGGTTTTCAAATCGACGCTTCCATTGTGCTTTGGATGGGGTTTCACAAAGAATTCTTTTTAAGTCTCGGACTTATTGCTTTAGGATTCGCCATCTTTATGCGTTGGCCCGAGGTCAACTCCATTCTCGAAAGGGTATTGGGATCATTTTGGAGAGCTAGCGGCGATAGACTCTATTCTGGTTTTTTAGAGAAACTTATGGCGTTGGCAAATCTTCAAACCAAAATCCAGCAACCTGGCAGCTTGAAGTTTTATTTCATGGTAGTGATCGCTACATTTTTGGGGCTTACAGCCATCCCTGCTATAGATTTGGCTCGGCGAATTGGGCTTGCGCAATTTTCTGGCTTTGACTTGGAGTGGCTCATCCTTGTAATTGCCATTTTGAGCACTTGGAAGACTCTCACAACAAACTCCCAATTTGCGGCAGTCCTATCTCTCGGTTTGGTGGGCTTTTGTGTGGCGCAATTTTTTATGATCTTTGGTGCGCCCGATCTTGCAATGACTCAAATGCTCGTTGAGCTACTGACCGTTATCCTGTTTGTCTTTGTATTTTTTCACTTACCAAACATTCACTTATTCGACTCGAAAAGAGAAAAGGGGTTCTCACTACTTGTTAGTGCATTTGTCGGGATATTATTTTTTACACTCACATACGTTTCTTTGGAGTATAAAGGCTTTCAGCCCATTTCAGAGTATTTTGCTAGAAGCTCCTACGACCTGGCCTATGGCAAAAACATTGTGAATGTAATTTTAGTCGACTTTAGAGGGCTTGATACACTCGGAGAGATTACGGTTCTTGCGATAGCCGGACTAGGTGTTTACGTGCTTTTTCAGTCACAAGCACGGAGGCCATCATGAGAAGTCCCATCTTAGAGACAAGTTGCCGGTTTTTGATGCCTATTTTGTTTTTGTTCTCATTTTTTCTATTACTTCGCGGGCATAACGAACCCGGAGGTGGCTTTATCGCAGGACTTGTAGCATCTGGGGCTTACAGTTTATTTTTATTGTCTTACCAAGCACGACCACTCGCGGCTATCTCTGAAATTCATCTGCTTGGCATAGGCCTACTCGTTGCGACTGGCTCAGGGCTACTTTCGCTATTCCAAGGCAAAAACTTTATGACAGGTCACTGGATGCACCTCGGTGGCGCAACAGACTCGGTAGCGCACTTTGGAACCCCAGTAATTTTTGATATCGGTGTTTTTCTGGTCGTTCTGGGCATGGTGAGCTTGGTCGTGCGTACATTTGTAGATTTAAAGGAATAAAATGGCTCTTGTAACAAGTGTTTTTGTAGGACTCCTTTTTTTCGGCGCAACCTACCTTATACTCGCGCGCAGCTTTATAAGGCTGATCTTGGGCTTGAGCTTACTAAGTAATGCTGTAAATCTTTTGATATTTACTGCTGGAGGATTTCAGCGATTTAGTCCGCCACTAGTTTCCGTTGGCGGCAGTAACGTAGCTATCGAACGCATTTCTGATCCACTACCGCAGGCTTTGGTGCTTACGGCCATTGTCATAAGTTTCGGAATTCTTTCGTTTGCGTTAGCTCTCACATACCGGGTGATCAAAGTCACAAGGAGTGACAACATGAACACTCTCTCTGAGGGTTCGTGATGGCTATTGTCTTACCGCTTTTGATTCCGCTTCTGTCGGCTATTTTCTCTCTGTTGTTGTGGCATAGTCCAAAGTCCCAACGTGCCTTAGCGCTTATCGGCTCCCTATCCCACTTGCTGAGCGGCATATGGCTTCTAAAGTTAGTCAATGAAACCCCTATCATTACCTATGCCATGGGTAATTGGTCGGCACCTTACGGCATTGTCTTTATTGCCGATGGAATCAGCGCTTGGTTAATTCTCCTCAGCGGCTTCATGTATTTCGTCAGTCAACTTTCGCAAGTGACCCTCAAGAAGGCAGACAAATCATTTGCTGAAGCTACATTCATTCACTTTCTGATATTTGGAGTGTCAGGCGCTTTTTTAACTGGAGATCTATTTAATCTCTACGTGTGGTTCGAAGTTCTGCTTGTATCTTCTTTTGTTCTCATGACATTGGGCGGAAAGCCCGCGCAGATACGTGCAGGGTTAAAGTACATGGCACTTAACCTCATTGGATCCACCCTTTTTCTCTCAGCTTTAGGTTTAATTTATGGCTGGCTCGGCACCCTAAATATGGCCCATATCGCGTACCGATTGTCACACGTCAATGACGGCTCTGTAGTACTTGCTATTGGCCTTTTGCTCACGGTTGCGTTTGGGCTAAAGGCAGCGATCTTTCCGTTATTTGGTTGGCTGCCAGAATCTTACCCTTCTGCGGATCCTGAAATAACAGCGTTGTTTTCAGCGCTGCTTACTAAAGTTGGTGTCTATGCATTGTTGCGCTTGTATGCATTTATGCTTCCTCCTAACAGCTTAGCAGCAGAACTACTTATCGGTCTTTCTGTAATCACAATGGTCGTAGGTGTTTTGGGTGCCGCTAGCCAGTACTCAATTCGAAAGATTCTGTCATTTCATATCGTAAGTCAGATCGGGTATATCACCCTTGCGATTGCTATCGGCGGTGCTCAAGCCTTGTCAGCAGCAATGTTTTATTTAATTCACAATGTTCTTGCAAAGGCCAACTTATTTTTGATCGGAGGAGAGATCGAGCGCGGCCCCGAAAAAACAGACGAGCTAAAATCACTAGGCGGCCTGTACGGAAAATCCACCTTCCTAACCGTGACTTTTCTCATTTCGGCTTTTTCTCTTGCCGGCATTCCGCCCCTCAGCGGTTTTTTTGCCAAATATTCGGTGATAGCGTCCGCCATTAAGTTGAACTATTTTTGGAGTGCTGTTGTAGCCGCCATAGTTGGAATTCTGACATTGTTTTCGATGATAAAGATTTGGAACGAAGCGTTTTGGAAGGAAAACCCGGCTGCCGGCGTTCACTCACCGCAAAAAGAAAAAATTCTTTGGGGTAATAAAGTCAGCATTACTGTTGTCTGTCTAGCAACTCTTTCGTTAACGATTTGGTATCAACCTATGAAGAGTTCACTTGATAAGGCTGCGAACAAACTCTTAGACCGCGAAAGCTATTACGAAGCAGTTTTTTCACATGGCTTACTCAAAGCCAATTCGACCGAAATGCCGACCCCGCAACCTGCTGAAGACGGGCCCTCAGAAGAGCGAGGGAAACTACAGTGAAGTTTTTGATCAACGTGATTTTTGCTTTAATCTGGGCTTCTTTTCAGGGAGACTTTAGTCGATTCCAGATAATTTTAGGCTTGGTATTGGGTTTCTTCTGCTTTGCAATTGCAGAAAAAATTGGCCTTGGAGTAGGGCCTTCCTATACTAAGCAATTGGTCGACATAGTCAGATACGCTGTCTTTTTTATCGCCGAACTCTTACGAGCCAACATTCGCGTTGCGATAGATGTTCTAAGAATCAAACCCAGAATTTCTCCTGGCATTCTGGCAATTCCGCTAGAAATCTTAGACCCTTGGCAAAAAATATTGCTGGCGAATTCTATTACTCTCACTCCCGGAACACTCTCAATCGATTTCAGTAAGGACGAACAAACATTGTTCGTCCATTTTATGTATTTAGATAAACCTCCTGAGAAGTTGATCGCCGAGATCAAATTGGGTTTTGAAGCTAGAATCATTGAACTGAAAGAAGGGCAGAGTAAATGATTAGAATAGAGGTTCTCAATTTTTCCTTTTACGTAATCTGCGCGGGAATTTTGCTTGCGTTCTATAGAATGTATAAAGGCCCCTCTCTGCCGGATCGCGTTTTGGCAGCCGATGTAATCTCAACAGGCGTATCTCTACTTGCTGTCCTTTACTGTTTGTTTTCTCACACCGACTACTATCTAGACGCAGCTATAGCTATTGCTCTCATGGGATTCCTGGGCACGATAGGTTTTTCACGTTTTATGGAGAGAAAAGCTCATGTACATGATTAAGTTGGCCGGCTATTTAGGTGAGTTTTTCTTGATTTTTGGGAGCCTTTTTTTTCTCATCGCCTGTTTAGGGATTGTGAGATTCCCAGATCTTTACACCAGAGTTCACGCAGCCTCTAAAGCCGCGACTCTAGGAGTTGCTGGAATCGGCCTTTGTGCATTTATCATTTTAGATTCAACGGCAGCTTCAACAAGATCGCTTTTATTCATAGGATTTTTCTTTTTAACAGCCCCCGTTGCCTCGCACATGATTTCTCGCGCGGCCTACACACTTGGTGTGCATTTAGTTCCTAAGTCGGCGCGCGACGATTTAAAAAAATCTGGCCATTTTGCATCTGAAAAGTAACCTTGAAGTGACTCAAAAACAACGCAGACACCTAAAGCGCATTGGTCCTAACAATTTGCTCATAGAGTAGGGCAGAGGGGCGAGGTGTACGCTCAAAGGTCTCAAAGTTAGTCTCATACAATCCCATCTTTGGATCAAACCCCCAAATCCATTCAAAGTTATCCATCAACGTCCAGTGGCAGTAGCCTGAGATATTCATACCCTCTTGCGTAGAAAACTTTTGTAAAATAGCTAAGTGATCTACCAAAAACTTCTGTCGTTTAGAGTCTTCAGGATCATCCAAACCATTTTCTAGTACTAGGAATTCCCGTCCAGTGTACTTAGTTTTTAACTTAGAAAGCACTATCTCGAAGCCTTTCGGGTAAACTTCAAAACCCATTCCCGTGAGGTCTCCTTGAGGATGAGGAAGAAGCCGAAATGGCTCATTCGGATCCCAGTTCGTCTTTACAAGGTCTCTTGAGTAATAGTTAAAGCCAATAAAATCTTGGGTGCCTTTGAGGCCCTCAATCGCCTCATCAATGTTTAACAAAAAAGGCATGTTCAACGAAATGCGGCCCGTCTCTGGAGCATCCAGAAAAGACCAATTAAAGTAGTCGTCCAGAAATCTGTTCGCTATCAGCCATTCATATGGCGAAAAACGATTCCAAGGCTCAAAAACTCTCAGATGCACGGCTTGCCCGACGCGAGGCTTTTTCTTTTTTGAAGTTTTGTGTGAATGGATCAACCTGTAAGCAGAAGCGTGCGACTTATAAATATTGATGACGGCTGATTTTAGACTTTTTAAAGACTCATCCCGGTGCAGTTTTAAGGTAAGAAATGGCGGAAACATGCCTCCCACATACTGAGCATTCAAAAGTACATTTGGTTCATTAAAAGTGATCCAAGTTTTAATTTTGTTACCCCAGCGATGAATGACCTTTTCGACGAAGCGCTCAAAATAAGTCACCGAGGAGTCAGAAGCCCAGCCTCCTAAACGCATGAACCACGCAGGGTGAGTAAAGTGATGAATAGTCACCCAAGGCTCAATACCGGCGGCTAACAGGTGATCAATCTCTTTATCGTAGTGTTCGAATGCCGCTTCATCCCAAACCCCATTTTGCGGCTCAAGCCTGGCCCACTCGAGGGAGAATCGGTACGACTGTACTCCAAGGTCTTTTAGTAGCCGAACGTCGTCATCGATACGGTTCCAGTGATCTGTAGCCACGCCCGATCGCTGAGCCCGCCGAATGAATGGTGCCACCGTACCCGCATTTTCATTGCGGGCCGAGTTTTCTGCCTCCCACCAATCGCTATGAATGTTATTGCCTTCTATCTGATAAGCGGCAGTGGCGACGCACCACTTAAATTCCTTTGGAAAGGGAGCAGAATTGGACGCAAATGCCGTAGACGTTTGGACAAAGCCCGCCCAAAAGGCATTCAAAAAAAAGGCAGATATGAAAAATCTAATAACTCGCCCCATCGGTTCAACTTTACGGTTCAGTTTTGGAACCAGTTTGATAATTCCTCATCCATCCATTAATCAAGAGAAATCAGCCAGCGGGCTAAAAGTTCCAGTATTCACATACTTCCGTGCTTTGATTCGCGCCTTTCCTTCCTAATTCGCTAAAGAATCCCGTAAATTCCAGCAACTCTCACTTTTTGGATACCAGTACTTTAAAAAGGATTCTTAGGGCGTGTCCTCATTTGGTCGAACTACTGCAAAAGCCAAAGCGACCTCAGCGTTGCTCGTCGGCGCCGACACGCCTTACTTACTTGAAAAAAGGCTCTTCCCACTCACCATTCCAAACGTACTCTGTTGCATTGCGTCTTTTCCTGTCGCCAGGCCCTTCTTTCAATGCTTTTTCCGTTGCGTAGCCTAGTACGAACATCGCCATAGGATCAAAGCCCGTTGGTGCCAAGGTTCGGGCTTTCTGATTGTCAAAGCCGGCCATCATTCTAGCATTGATGCCGAGTGTCCAGGCGGTGAGAGTGAGTATTTGGTTAGCTGCGCCCAAATCGTGCTGAGCTGATCTATTGGGTACATCGTTGTGAGAAAAAGCATCCTTTGCGAAGGCGACACCGAGAATATCAGCCTCAAACGCATAATGGTTACCCGCCGATAGCAGTTCTTCTAGACTCTTTCTTTTCGGACTTCCTTTGCGAGCAATGAGATAACGCCAAGGTTGTTCGTTGAAGCTAGATTGAGCCCACCTGACAGATTCGAAAATAGTTTTAAGGTCATTATCGTTAATAGTTTTAGCGGAATACTCTCGCGGACTCCATCGACTCAGTATTGTGTCAGTAAACATCATTTTCGGCCTCCTTGACAGCAGTCTAGGCAATTTCTAGAGTATTCCATCGTAAATATGACAATCTTTCAACCTTCTATCTTCTTAGGGAGTTTTCGTGAGTGATTTATCAAAAAAAGAAGTTCGTGCTCCAGATTCCTTTCGTGCACTTTTAATGAAAGTTTTTAAATCTCTGTTGGGCAATAAAGCAGCCAACTTAGTTGTGTTAGGAGTATTTATTGTGGGCGGTGTTGCCTACTCGGCATACAACCATTACAAACAGAGCCAAGAAGAAAAAGCACAGGCGGAACTTTTCGAAGTAGAGCAATTACTGAAAAAAGATCAGCCGGACGCCAATCCAGAAGCGGTGCCTGAGCCACTTAAAGCCGAGCAAATTCCAGACGAAGCAATTTCAATGTTAGATTCGGTCACTCAGAAGTATTCAGGAACAAATGCTAGCTCGCTAGCTGCGCTTAGAGCGAGTGAACTTTTAGAGATCAAGGGCGACTTGCAAAGAGCTGGGCAATTTGCGAAGTCAGGCGTAGAGAATTCACGAAGCGAGCTTATCAAGGGTTTAGCTCGTTTGAGATTTGCGACTCTACAGATCAATCAAAGCAAGTACTCAGAAGCAACTGCTGAGATTCAAAAAGTGTTGGATAACGACTCTCTAAAATCGCTGCACGCAGAGGCACAACTGAGACTAGCAGTTTCGTATGAGCTTCAGAGCGATTTAGAAAAAGCAAGAGAGCTATACTCAAAAATCGTTGCTTCCAATGGGGCCGACCCTGTTGGTCGAACTGCAAAGAGATATCTGCATTCCCTAGGAAAAGATGCTCAGATAAAGGCGAAAGAGTGAAACCCATTTTACAAGTTTGTTCCTTGTGGTTTGTGTTTCTTAGTGGGTGCGCCGTTTTTCAAACGGAGCCCCCTAAAACTTTTCAGCTCCAAGCAAACTGGAGTCGCTCATCACTTTCAGTGAGAAACTATCTAGGGTCCAGAAGTGGTCATGTTGGTGGTACTGCCCTTGGTAACAAGACTGTCATTGTCGGAAATGCCATTGATTCACTCAAAGCTTTTGATCTAGAGGACGGAAATGAGATTTGGAGCCGCCAAATTGAAGCTGGAGTCCCCACGGGGGTTACTATTTTAGATGGAATCGTATACGCCGGAGGCGGCGACGGATCGATGTATGCGCTCAATATCAAAGACGGATCTTTAACATGGAAGTATCCGTCGCGAGCAGAAATCATTGCACCAGCCACATTGGACGATAAGGTACTTTATTTTCAAAATGCGCAGGGCTTTGTTTACGCGCTCGATAAGAAAAACGGCGACAAGATCTGGATGTTCACGCGACCTCTCGGCGCAGGGAGCTCCATTCGAGGAGGGCCATCGCCGGTCATGACCAAAAACCTAGTTATTGTGGGCTTTCCCGACGGTCAGTTGGTTGCTTTGAACAAGATCGACGGGTCTGTAAAATGGGAACGCAATCTTTTAATCAAACGAAGGTTCTCTGACATTCAAGGCTTGGTCGTGCACGAAGAAAAACTAATCGCAACGGTATTTGACGGACCAATTCACGTGTTTGACGCGCAAACGGGCAGTGATTATTGGCAAAAGGATTGGTCCATCGACTCTAATGTAACAATTGTTGGCGGCGTAGGTTACCTGAGTACAAGTGACTCGCAGATTAAAGCGTTTAAACTAGGTGATGGCGAGGTTATTTGGAGCTATGACCAAGTTCGTGGGCACGGAACAAAACCTGTAGTAGAGGCGGGCATTCTGTTCGTCGGAGAAACGGAGCAAGGACTCTTGGCGCTAGATGCTTCGACGGGGCGATTTCTTGCACGGTTTACGCCCGCTAGGGGGGTCATGGCAACTCCCTCGGTTGATAAAGATAAAAATCTTGTGTTTTTTCACACAATTGATTCAGTTGTTTGGTCGCTTAAATGGTTAAGAGGCAATCCCCTTGAAAAGTTTGAATTTCAACGCCCAATTATTCATTAAACTCTCGGGCTGGCTATGGATGTTTGCTATTTTTGGCTGCACCTCTAAGCCATGTCATGAAATACCGGACCCCAATAAGACCATCTTTATTTACAAGTACGATGGAAGTCTGCAATGCGGCGAGGGTAAACCAGTGTCTCCCCAAAAAATGGTTAAAGACCTTGAAGGTGTTGAAGTGAAATCCATGACTTCCAAGCACGACGGTTTAATGAGACTTCAGGTTTGCGGAGCTCCGACGGGGCAGGCGAATGTTTATGAGATTAAACCTGAGGACCTCGAGAAGGCCGAAAAGAGAGGCTTTAGAGAGTGGCAATTCAATAATTGAAACAACGAGCTCCTCTCGTTTGACTATCATCTTATGCCGAATCTGATAGACGTCATTGACAAGTTGATAGGTTCTTAGCACTATGCTGGCACCTAACGCCTGCGGCCCACATAAATCTAGCCGCTACTATTAGAGGTTTTGAGTTCTATGAAAAATCTGAGTAAGTTTGTTAAAGGCGGTCACTATCGAGTGGATACCCTTGATGGACCCAAGGAACTTTGCCAACGTCTTCTTGAGTTGGGGTTTAAGCCCGGCCAAACGTTTCATATTGTTCAAAAAACTCCCTTTGGCGATCCGATCGTGATCGAAGTCGACGAAACCACTGTAGCTCTGAGGCAAGAAGAGCTGAGATGTCTCAGGGTAACAAGTTAATATGCTGGATATTGCACTGGTCGGAAGCCCCAATAGCGGCAAGACAACTCTGTTCAATTGGATGACCGGTTCGCGCTATCACACATCGAACTTTCCAGGCACAACAGTCGAATACTTTTCAGGCAATATTCTAGGCGTCTACTCACAAACTGATATCAGCATAACTGACACACCTGGCATTTATAGCCTTAGTCCAAAGTCCGAAGAAGAAAAAGTCACATATGACCTTTTGAAGAGCGATAGAGAATTCAAAGGTTTGGTATTTGTTCTCGATATCTCGCAAGTTCGTCGTCAACTCCCACTTCTTGAAAATGTCATGACCCTCGGATATCCCATTGTTTTGGCGCTAACCATGAATGACATCGTAGACGACGACAAGCGTTCAAAGTTGGAGGACGTCCAACTCTGGAAAGTGCTAACAGGTCTTGATGCCGTTCTTATTAACGGAAGACTGGGCGGCGGCGTAAAGGAACTTATTGCGAAGGCAGAAGCAGTCATAAGCAGCTCTCCGCTGCATCATGAAGAGCATAGGAGTTCTCGTCAGCAATTTGTACCCCAAGTGGATAGCCTTCAAACTCGATTCGAACAAACCTTCGGCCAAGAAGGTTTTATACGAAAGTCGTTAACAAAAAACAGACAGCGAGATGCTTTTCTCTTACATCCCCTATGGGGTATCGCCAGTTTTTCGGCGATCATGGGCGGCCTGTTTTACGCGTTGTTTTTCTTAGCCGCCCCGTTCATGGACTTCATTGATGGTGGTTTTACATCTTTAGCTGAATCAGTTAATGCAGCACTTCCGCCGGGGTTACTTTCTGAGTTTCTTTCGCAAGGAATGGTCGCCAGCTTTGGCGCCGTGGCAGTCTTTGTACCTCAAATATTTATTTTATTTTTCCTGTTAACTCTTTTAGAAGATACAGGATATTTGGCGCGTGTTGCTGCAGTTTTTGACCGCCCTCTTAGAAAAATGGGCCTTAACGGGCGCTCCGTTGTGTCTATTTTATCGGGTTATGCATGCGCCATCCCGGCGATGATGTCAGCGCGTACAATTCCGTCTACGAGGGAGCGGTTAACGACGATATTCATGTTGCCTCTTATGTCTTGTAGTGCGCGGCTACCTGTCTTTGCCTTGTTGCTTGGCTTATTGTTCTGGCAGAAGCCCGCTTGGATGCCCGCTGCCACCTTGACACTGATTTATTTACTTTCGTTGGTCTTCGGAATACTCGCAGCTGTTGTTTTTTCTCGCCTCATACCGGCAGGTCGAAAAACAACTGCGTCAGCAGGCTTTTTTGCTTTGGAACTACCAATCTATCGTAGACCGCGAACTGCCTTTGCGCTCAGACGTGGATTAGATAAAACCAAAACGTTTCTTTTAAGAGCTGGACCCGTTATTTTTGTCGTCAGCGTAATCATTTGGCTTCTCTCCACCTTTCCAAATTTTGGGGCGGCCGATGCAGAGAGATTCAATACTTCTTTTTTGGCGAGCATTGGCCGATACTTAGAGCCCCTCTTTTTACAGATGGGAGTTTCTTGGCAGGTTGGCGTCGCCTTAGTGGCTTCCTTTGCGGCACGCGAAGTTTTTGTTTCTAGCTTGGTGTCAGTATTTGCCTTGTCGCAAGATGAAGACAATCTATCTAGTCTCATTGGCTTTCTTTCAGAGCAGACTCTTCCTAATGGAACGCCTGTATTTACAATAGCTTCGATTATTAGCTTAATCTTGTTTTTTATGATTTCACTTCAGTGCTTTTCAACGGTCGCAGTAGCACAACGCGAGACGAAATCCTGGACGTTTGCCCTTAGCCAATTCTCAGTGTTTACAATTGCGGGATACCTAATTGCTGTTGCTGCCTATAAACTTCTTACATGAAGAAAAAAACCGAGCTGGATAAAATTCAAACGGGTCAAATTGCCAGAGGGCTTAAGCTCTCAAGGTTCTACGTCAGCAGCTCAACGAGTTTAGCCAAAAGTGCCATCAGGAAACTCTTTCTAAAAGAAGAACAGAAAGGCTCTTACTGGAGCAAACTTCTATCTGAACAGACCCAGATCTTATCTAAAGAGTTCGGGGAGTTAAAAGGCAGCTTTATGAAAGTCGGGCAGATGCTTTCGATATATGGTGAGCACTTTTTACCTCCCGAAGCTAATCAATTTCTTAAGCAACTGCAAATGGACTCACCACCTTTAAAATGGGAACGAATGAGACCGCTCTTGGAAGCTTCGCTTGGTGATGATTACAAGAGTCTGAAAGTTAACCCAGGCCACTTAGCGGCGGCGTCTCTTGCTCAAGTTTACGAGGCTGAAATTTTAGAGTCGAGTGAGAGAATAGTTCTTAAGATTCGCTACCCAGGAGTGGACACGGCTATAGACTCTGATCTTGCGCAAATGAAAAGAATTTTGACTCTTCTAAAGCTCGCTCCCAAATCTACTCACTATGACGCTGTTTTTTCAGAAGTTCGCACAATGCTAAAGCAAGAAGTGGACTACGAGTGGGAACTCGAACAGCTCAAATCAATAGCGCAGCTCTTAAAAGATGATGACAGATTTGTATTACCCAGGGCCGCAGAAAAGTATTGTCGCAGCAATCTAATAGCGATGTCTTTTGAAGAAGGATCGGCAGTCGACAGCATTGAGGTCGCTAACCTTTCGCAAAGCCGTAGAAATCAACTAGGGCTTGCAGCAGTTGAACTTTTCTTCAGAGAACTTTTTAGATGGGGCAAAGTTCAAACGGATCCTCATTTTGGTAACTACCGAATCCGCATTGATCAGGGCGCCGGGCACGATCAGTGGGTACTATTCGATTTTGGCGCTACCCGAATTTACGATCCTTCTTTTTTAGATAAATATCACGCGATGTTACGGGGAACATTTGAAGGGAATGCCAGAGCGACAATTGAGGCCGCCAAGAAACTAGGCTTTATAACAGTGGATGATTCTCATTCAAGTCAGAAGGTATTTTTTGATGTGTGTAGACTTTTTTTAGAGCCCTTTCATGATGTTAAAGATAACCCTAGTCTTAAAACACCCTTTCATGATCTCGAAGGCCAGTATGATTTTGCAGCCAGCGACCTACCCACTCGCGTCGCCAAAAAGGGCAGTGAACTCGTTTGGAGCACCAAACTCCGCGCACCGCCACCAGAGATTGTGTTTTTAGATCGAAAAATGGCCGGGCTCTATATTTTGTTGAAAGTACTGAGAGTTAAGTTAAACCTGCGCCCCCTTCTGGAGCAGTATTTGCCATAGCTCGAGTTCGTAAATATATAATAAAAACTGTTTATATGTACTAGTTATGAAATGCGTTTACGGGCCTTTAATCTAGGTTAGTTGGGGCGTGCCTTCATTTTGGCGAAAGTCAAATCGAGTCTTGAACTCTCTCAGTTAAAAGTTCGACGACTGATCTTAAGGAGTCGTATAGCAAAGCTACGCATTGTAAGGTCTTTTGGCATTACCTAACTCGCATTCCTTCGGAAAATCTTAGAATGGTTCGCACCAGCTTTTAAAAAGAAGTCCAGTAAGGGCATATGCCTCCTTAGAATTCGCTTTTTTCTGTGAGGCAGAATCGGGTCAAATATTCCGCTGGCATTAAACAGCTGGCGTGGGTTCTTTCTAATCCACATCCATGACCCCATCTCTAATGTCCATGGCAAAAACAGGCCTGTCGGGTTTTCTTTAGAGTAGAGTTCGTAGAGGTAATCCCATAGATCGCCGTGGGTTGTGTAAGACTTTGACTGAGGCTCGATCAAATAGACATGGTTCTTAAATGCTCCCTCAAAGGCACTCATCAAATGGAGAGCTTCTTTCGTCTTTTCAAACGCCTTAGTGGTCTTCGCATGTGGATACCAAAGCCGATCTCGCGCACCGAAACCTGAGTGAACATCAAGGGCAATCACAAAACGGGATTTTTTGATATGTTCGAAAACAAAATCTACTAAAGCTTGTGATTCCGCCTCCATAGGAGCACCTAACTTGCCTCGATAGTAGGGCAGGCGAGGGCTTGTTCGGTGACCGGCGATGGGGAATATACTGGCTTCATCAGAGTCAACCGGAGCATTCCTCATGAGATCAACTCCGTTTCCGTTGGAGCGAGTCAAACTGTGTATTCCCACCGGATTAAGAATTGGGATGGAAAGAAACTTCACTTTATTGAAGCTCGAGATCAATTCATCATCCCATCCCATCCGATTAAACAAACTCTCTATGTAGCTGAGAACCACTTGGCTGCCAATTCTCTCAAGGCCATGCACGCCGCCAATCAAAACAAACACAGGGTCACTCTCATCGTGAGTAGATTGATCACCT
This sequence comes from Bdellovibrionales bacterium CG10_big_fil_rev_8_21_14_0_10_45_34, assembly GCA_002778785.1. Classification (GTDB taxonomy): domain Bacteria; phylum Bdellovibrionota; class Bdellovibrionia; order Bdellovibrionales; family 1-14-0-10-45-34; genus 1-14-0-10-45-34. Next base: position 16,415 of record PEZS01000013.1, read on the forward strand.
ATGATTTCAAAACCCTTCACTTGGTACTCGGGTATACCATCTGATCGATTATCAATTTGTGAAACTCGAGATAGTGTTGAGAGAAAGCTCGACCGCACTCCATCTACGAGGCCTTTACGGTTTTCTTTTACAACCGCTAACGTGCGACATTTGACGAAATCACTGTAGTCGTCGACGAGACGCTCTTGCCAATCATATTCAAAGAAGCTCATTCATCTATTTTACGATGGCCTATGAATTTTGATACAACTTGTTCTCGAATGTGCTCAGCTTTAGACTTAAGATCGTCTGATGGAAGGATTTTAATAGGCTGTCCAACAATGACTTCCACATCTACTGTTTTCACTGCTGTCAAAAATTTAAGAAGGTGAGGAGCAAAACTCATCTCACCGTACCAAGCAATTAGATCGCAATTTTGAAGGCCAAAAGGGGATTCATTTATCTTATGGTAATTGATAGTCACCGGAAACACTCTGGAGCTCGTCTTTTGCGCGGCCGCCAGCAGGGGGGATTTAAATCTCAATACCTCGGAGCCATTTGTACTTGTTCCTTCAAGGAATAGCACAACACGCCTTTGGTCTTTTAGCGCCTGCTCCAACTGACTTATATCTTGATCAACCCGGGAGCGATCATTTCGTTCTATAAAAAGACTTCCGCCCATACGCGCAAGATCGCCAAGAAAAGGCGTCTTCTCAATATCTGTAGAAGAGACAAAGGTGCCCTCAATCAAAGCAGAAATAACCAGAACGTCCCAATAGCTGAGATGGTTGGGGCACAGCAGAGAGCCATTTAAATCTTCCATCGCGATCCCCTCGGGAAGTCTCAATTGGTAGCTAAAGTCTAGCTCCTTCATCGCTTTTTTTGAGTACTCATGTGTTAGCCGGCTTCCATCTTGAAATTCTTCGTTGAGAATTCGCGACCGCAAAGCTTGTCCAGCACCTAAAGTTCCAAATTCAATAAGCGAGCCCAAGAACTTGGTCTTACGCCAAATTTCGCTGATGGCATTAGGAGATAACTTAAAAACTGTTGTGTTCATTGGGTATGATTTTTTCTGCAAGCCCTCGATTTGTGCAACCTGCAGCGCATTCTAAACTGACAGTACGAAATGCACACTCTATCACACTGGGGATCTTACCTGGTACCCTGCAATGCTGTGGCATCCCGCAGGTTTTAGCGGATGCCCAAAAATCTTCGGCCAAAAGCCCTGTCTAACTTTGTTAGATCAAGGATAGTTAAAAAGTCCACACAACCAAAGCTTTTATCAAACGCTGCAGGGCCAGCCACTTTTGCTCCCATACGAAGGTAGCTTTGAAGAAGCGGCGGCACTTCTATGTTTTTCCATAAGCCATCAGTTTGCGAAGCGTATTCGAAGTTTGCTGGCGGTTTTGTGCGATGCTCTGCGGGCACTTCATCGGGTATCACATCTGCCGTAGATTTATTAAGAAACTTCCCGATAGGCATTACACGAAACCGCGAACTACGATGGTTGGCGAGTAAGTAACTTTGAATAATTAAAACTGCTTGCGGATCTAAAGTGGCAAGTGAGGCACACCCAAACAGGTATCGCGGCTTTGTATTTTTAATATATTCTGCAACACCCCGCCAGAGTAGGCCAATGCCCACGCCATTTCTAAGACGGGGAGCCACACAAGCACGGCCTAGTTCCAACTTGCTTCCATCTGAAAATTTAAAACTATCTAAGTTAAACTCAGACTCAGAGTAAAACATTAAAGAAAAGTCTGAACTAATAAGCCGGTAGGTTCCCAATGTTTCATGAGTTACAAGATCCTCAATAATTAGGTGGTCAGCTATCAAATCATATTTATCCGCATCGAGATCCAGGACTTTACTCGTGGCAGCACTTCCAAAGAATATTTCATGACGAAATTTAACTAACTTTTTTATATCTTCATAATCGTTCGCAGTTCTGATGCGAAAGTCCCCACAAACCACATCTATCTTTATTTTTGGCTCAAACTGCCTGAGACCTTTGGACCAAAGAAAAATTTCTTCAGCGACGGTTTCAAATAGCCCATTTCTAGGCATCCACTCGGCGCTAAATGATCGAAGCGCACTAAACATAAACACCCCCCTCAAGACTCTTAAGCAAATTTACAACACCGATCGCTCTCGTCTCCAACGACGGCATAAATACCTTTTCATCGAGTGAATGCATTCCCTCCCCAACCGGCCCCAAACCATCGATAGAAGGTCTTCCTGCTTGGGAGAAGTAACTCAAGTCGCTAGATCCACCGGAAACTCCAGCCTGAACTGTAGTTCCTTCTATTTCGCCGAGTAATCTCGAGTAATGATTCGCAACGCTCATACTGAGCACACCGGAAACCATAGGCGGACAGTCATCATCGACTTTCCAACAAAAATCAGTGGAATGGAAGCCGCATTTCGATTGATGTTTTGATTTCGCGATGGAGTTCTCTAAGCTTACATGAAAGTCTTCAAGTGACTTAGGAATAAAGTATCTAACATCTAAAAATACCTTCGCATAATCGCTAATTACGTTGTAGAGCCCATCGCCGGAACGGATATCTCCTACGTTGACCGACAGATCCTCAATAAACTCGGGAGCTTTTAGGATTTCGCCCATGAGAGAAATCATAGAATGGGCAGCACTAAGTCTCATCGACTCCATTCGTCCGGCGTGCTCTCTAAGCCCTGTACTTTCAATATGATACCAGCGGTTCCCGCGTCTACGTGTTATAATGGAGCCATCCTTAAGGGCTGGTTCAAACCCCAAATTCAGCATCGAACCTTCAGAGAGAGTCTTATAGTAACTGTGAAAGCCCACCGACCCAAGCTCCTCACCCGGCGAAACCACACAGCGAAGCGAATAAGGATAGTCGGGGTTTTGACTCAAAAGTCTTTGCAGAGCGGATAACATTATCACGAGGCCGCCCTTGGCATCTTGAACTCCAGATCCGCGAACCCACTGACCTTCGTCTTTTAAAGGAACACTTTCAATACTAAATACTGTGTCAACGTGACCAACCAGATTTATAGAAGTTTCGGATGAACCCCTCCGCTCTGCGACCAATAGCGGGGTGTGCGAGCGATTTACCGCATTTACAATCCATCGACACTCAAATCCCAAAACAGAAAGCTTAGAAGCACACCATCTTAGTGCTTCCGCCGTGCCGTCGTAATTGTTACTTTGACTTGATATTCCGCAGAGTGAAAAGAGAAGTTCTCTCGTAGATTCGATTTGTAAAGGAAGCTGGCGTTCATAGCGTTTCAGTACTCTTAATTCCACACCAAAAGCGTATTAGAAAATCATAAGATATCACTTTAGGTTTTTGTTAGATCTTGGTTTTAAAGCAGCTTTGAGGACACGATCACAGCTGGCAACACGCACAGGAGGTCCAATCGCCCAATAGCAAATACAAGGATGAACGACACAAGGAAAGCTTTCCCCCACGGGAACTTAGTATAAAGTGATATCTTTAAAAACGACCAAAAACGCCTGATATTTCTACGCTTTTCACGGCACTATTAATCGGTGATAATGTATATTATGTTACATATTGTGTATAGGAAAGTTTAAGCATTGCGGCTCTCCTTGTCTTAGCCCACTTTTTGGGCGGCTTTGTTGATAAGCATAATGTTCGTTTCAATGGTAAAGACATTTCCGACAGTTTAAAGATAGAAACTCGCTCCTCAGGCTGCCACAAAACTGCGCAATAAGTGGTGTTTCAAAAAGGCTATCTTATTCGGCGCAATTAGCTCGCTGGGTGACTGGCCATTAACCGTTTCTTTAGGCGATCGAATTCATTCGAAGACACTTCGCCGGAATTGGCTCGAGTGCTTGCCGTCATCTCATTCATCTGCTGCACACGCTCCGCACTGGGGGGGTGAGTGCTCATGGCATCGGTAACACTTTTGAGCAAAGGATTCTGATTTCTTCTCGCCTTTTGCTCCATCGCATAAAGCTTAGAGTAAAAACGTCCAACATGATCTTTAGAGTAACCGGCCGCCACAGACGTGCGAAAACCAATTCGGTCGGCCTCCATCTCATCTTCTCTTGAGTGCGCCATAAACGCGTATTTCTGGATCAAAAGACCGCCACCCACACCCGCAGCAGCTCCGTACATCGCCGCTCGCTTCAGACATTCGTTATCTTGAGGCGGACACATGAGCTTGCCTAAACCAAAACCCAACGCCCCCCCAAGCAAGCCTCCGCCCACACCATAAAGCCAGCTCTTACCCTTTTCCTTCTCCATTTTATCGATTCTCTCGGCTGTGTGTCTTGCTTTTATATGACCGATCTCGTGACCAATCACGCCGGCCAACTCCGCTTCTGAGTCTGCCATAGAAATCAACGGAGCTGTCACAAAGATCGTTCCGGCGGGCAAGGCAAACGCGTTGACCATCTTCACATCAACGACGGTAAAGTTGTAATTGTAAGGATTCCCCTCTGCCCCGCTCCGAGAGGCAATCCTACGGCCTAGCCCAGAAATATACCCTTGGGCTTCATTATCCTTCAGAGCAGGATAGTCTTTTTTCATCTGCGGCATGACTTCCGCCGTCATTTTTCTCTCGCCTTCAACCGTAATTTGCGTCTCTTGCCCAGTGTTGTCCCCTTCTCTCGTACGATGCTTTTCAGGAGTTGCGCACGAGGCCAATAAAAAAGGAAGTGACGACAAAAATGCACGTCTTCCCATAGGAGATGAACACAGTTCTTCAAGCGTACTTTCTAGGTTTTTTAGGGCATTTTGACTCATCAGTCGGTGACTCCATTTAACAGGAAGCGGCGAAAAGCATTTAAAGGTTACAAAATAATAGTCAATAAATTCGCCCTAGCAAAAGAAAATTCATTTTTCTACGACTATTATGTTACAGATTTAAAAATGAACTCTGTACGCGTTTGCCTTATAACGGTTGTGATTTCACTTTCGATGAGTTGCTCAGTGACCAAAGATAAAAAGAACTTTGTCAGGGTCGAGAAAATAGTTATCGGGCTAGACGGCGTTTCTTACTCCACCTTTTTAGATCTTCAGAGAGATGGGTACTTTGCGGATTTTCAACCGGTTGCGCCTATGGTGGCCACGTTTCCTAGTATTTCTGACCCCAACTGGAACCGATTAACCGGCTCAGAGATGGAAGAAAGCTACACGAAAGAATATTTTGACATGAGCATCGAGAATAAAAATGGACTCGGCGTGCACAGTGGTAGCCTTCTTAAGCATTTGATAACATCCGCCAATTACCAACGGGCTTTCAATGTATTGCCAAAAACTTTTTTTCAACACGTTCTCAATACAGCCTGGTTTGAAACAAGCGCCTACTATTGGTTGGATGTTTTCGCAGATGAAATTCTCAATTCCGACCCAAAAAGTGAGACACTCTCAGCACTCATAGTGAACACCGATTTTATTGCTCACACTCAAGGCGAAGACAGCCTCAAGGAATACCTCAAAGAAGTGAGTGTACGCCTAACCGATCTTATCAAAAAATCAACTCAGAGGTTCCAGCAAATGCCGGAGTTTGTGCTAGTGAGTGACCACGGAAACGACTTCGTGACCCCCCAACCTATACGCATCGAAAACTCTCTGGAGAAGCTGGGATGGAACAAGCAAAATCATTTGCGTAGTGCGAGTGACTACGCTTATGTGTCGCCTGAAATCCTCACTTTTGCGGCCTTTTATAGTCTGCCCAAAAACGAAAGAACCCTTGCTCTAGCGATTGGGAAGACTCCCGGAGTTGAATTTTCAATATACAAATCTGCTGACGGATTTGTTCATATTCTTGGAGATGGAAACGAGTCGGAGTTTAAAACCAGGCTTGCAGGCAGTAAGATTTATTACAAAAAAATTAAGGGTAAAGATTTACTGGGACTGTCTGAAATCTTTAAGAAAACCGACACTGTTGATAAAGCAGATTTTTTCAACAAAACTTTGCACTCTCCCTACCCCTACTCGCTCGTGCGAATATGGGAGGCCTTCTATGAAAACTCCAAGCAACATGCATCGGTTATTGCCACTTCCGAGCGGGGTTTCGCGTTTTTTAATCCCACGTTAGAAGCCTTCACAAAAATCAAGGGTCTGCGTTCACAGCACGGATCCTTAAGAAGTGCCGAAAGCTTGGGTATAGTCGTCTCAAACCGCCAGCTTTTACCCAGCTTAACTCCGGAGCAGTTCGCCGAGCGTTATCCGATCAAAAAAGTTTTGCACACGCACGCACGCGGACCCACCAGGGAAACTCAAATACTCGAGATGGAGAGCTTAAAGAAATAGAGGCGGCGCGGTCGACTTTGCTTCATCCCACTACGGAAGAGTTTATTAGCAACCCCAAATTTTAGAACTATTTCGCCGGCTATTTCTTTTGCCCAGCAAGTTTCTTTCGCTCTAGACGCAACATTCTTCGCTGTTGTGCTCTATCATGTCTTCGAATTTGATCTGGAGTCTCAGGTATCAAAGGCCTTACATTTACAGGCTTTTGATCATCCCCGAGAGCTACAAATGTTAAATAAGCTGATACGGTATGAACTCTCAGTCCTTTTAGTGGGTTTTCGGCCTCTACTCGCACTCCCACTTCCATAGAAGTTTTTGATACATAATTGACGCTTGCAAGTAGGTTTACAACCCACCCAACATGAATAGGTGCAAAAAAATGGAGATCATCTACGCTCGCAGTAACAACTGGCCTAGCACTATGTCGTTGTGCTGCAATCGCTGCCGCAATATCTATCCACGACATGATCGCACCACCAAAAACACTACCTAATGAATTGGTATGAATCGGTAAGATGAGCTCGGTCATGTGGACCGTTGACTCATCTACCGTCTTACCATTCTGAGTAGAGTTATTACCCATTGGTGCGCTCGTTCAGACTAACGTCTAGTATTGGAAAGTATTTTAGAAGCCTGAATTGCCACCAGTATTCTGACCGCCACCAAAACCGCCAAAGCGATTCCCTGCGCCAGGTAATATAGTTGGCTCGTTCTGAGCAATTACCGCATTACCAGCTGGGATTGCGTTGTTGATCGGAGCCGCAGTAGCTTCTGGCTTTCGGATTTCTGACTCTGATTCCTGGAATGACATGTGAGGCATGCACCAAACTATAAGTTGTGACCGTGACTTCACATTCATCTTTTTATAAATATTCGTCAGATGAAATTTGACAGTCTTTTCAGTTACAAAAAGTTGGTTGGCCACTTCCTTGTTAGACAAGCCTTTAGTCACCAATTCTGCGACTTCAGCTTCTCGATTCGATAAACCCTTTTGGGTAAGTACGTCTCTGAGCATCCTTGCTCCCCCCCTTATTTAGTTAGTATGTCCAAAACCGACCACGGACTACCTATAAAAAAGTCTGACATCCTTTAGGATAGGGCGCAAGAATTTCCTACAGACCACCTAAAACTGGACCGAAGAGAATTTGTAAGAAGTGAAGTGAGCAATTTCTGACGTCGCAGGGGGCCTGATGTTCTCGCAAAATACAAAATTTTTGATCGTCGATGACTTCGCAACTATGCGAAAGATCATAAAGAAAGTTTTAACCGAACTCGGCTATAATGATGTCACTGAGGCAGATGATGGCAAAACGGCACTGCCACTTCTCGAGCAATCCGTTAAAGAGGGTCGACCTTTTGAATTCGTCATTAGCGACTGGAATATGCCTGGTATGACCGGTATCGACCTCTTAAGAAGTTGCAAGTCTCATCCTGAACTGCAAAATGTTCCCTTTATGCTAGTTACAGCCGAAAGCGAGCAAAAGAACGTAGTGGAAGCCGTGAGAGCTGGAGTTTCTGACTACGTAGTGAAACCATTTAACGCAGTTACCTTGAAAGCTAAGCTCGAAAACGTTTACAAAAAAACTCAACAAAACGCTGCCTAGTATCGACATCGAGTCTAAGTTTGCTCGAAAGATGGGGTCTTGCTCTTCTACATCCGCAATAACTCTATGTGGGTGCAAGTCTCACGCTGTCAACGCCCTTTAGCGGTGAGTTTCCCCGCAGCTTTTTAGTAGATGGGGAATCCAATCCAACGATCCAAGCACATAACCCAAGCACATAACAGATACGTGCCCCCTCCCCGCTCATTTGAGGGCGTTTCTCACTTGGCAAAATGAGTGTTCTCCCCAGGGGGGTTGCATTGTCGCAACTGTGATCTATCATGTGACGTATTATTGGCTCGCACCGAAAGGCCAACAGAAAGGCCATGAGAGCATTTGATGACCCACAGAGCAAGAATCCTACTTTTGTTATTTTTTTGCCAACCCCTTTTTGCTGATGAGGTGGCCCTCATAATCGGTTTTTACGATCAAAGGGTTATTAAGGTGGGTGACTCTGAGGTTTATCGTAGCGCCATCAACTCCATATACCCTGACATGAGAGTTGAAATCATAGAAGTTCCCGAAACATTTGCCAGTGAGTTGGAATTGTACCATCAAGTTTACGACCGTATATCGAGCGAAGATCGTCTCTCAATCATTGTTTTTCGTGGCCATAGGTACGAAGGAATGAATACTAACTTTGAGAACCTTGGCGGAATCTCGATTGGTGGTCGGTATGGTCTACATTTTTCTCCGGCCTTGACTGACCCCGTCTCAGTACCGCCAGCACTACGCCCGTTAATAGGAATGTCTTCCCCCACTTTAAATGTGGTTTTCGAAACTTGCAGCTTGCTTTGCGACCCTAGAAAGCAGAGGCAACGGCTCCTAACTCTGGCTAAGTTTTCAAAATCCCTAGGTGCAGAAAATGCTTATATCTTTGCATCGACACAGGATGTCTCTATGATTGATGCTCTTGAGAGATTAGATTCATTGCAAGAACGAATGAATCAGTACGACTTTTGGTTAACAAGAGGGTTGATTAAAGTTTTGGATCACGTAAAGAAAAAAGTCCTCTTGGGTAACAACAATGGTCTTATTATATCCATTCAGAATGGAAAAACCGTTGGACAATCGGAGTTTCAATTGACTCCCCAAAGCTTGTCGTCGGCACTGAGTTCCCGCTTCTGTGCCAACTTATTTACACAGAAATAACTCGTGCTTGTTGTTTACAAAGCACTGCCCTCTCATCGAACTATACAAAGCTGAGGTAACTCGCCCTCTCATCGAACTATACAAAGCTGAATGTTGGCTCACCCTCTGGACGAACTATACAAAGCTGAGTGGTAACTCGCCTGTCTATTTAGAAGATTCTCTCTTCTTGGATGATCTCATCGACTTTAGTCCTTGTTAGAAGTGAAGTCGCGCCTCAAAACTTTTTTACGTTTGCTCTCCGACTAGTTGCAATATATCAGCTTGTGTTACTAAAGCTCTGCGTCTGCCCCTCCATGCCTAATCTGTGTTTGCAATACTCTGTGTCTGCTCGGCTTATCCTGCATTTTGGAAGGTATAATAAGGCCGTGTCCTCATTTTGGCGAGATCTATCAGCCTGTATTTGTAAAGCTTTGCGTCTGCCACTCCCGCAAGAATCGGCTAAGCCTATGATTTCTCGGTACGTAGGCGACAAACCCTGCGGCTTCGTTGCGGTTTTTTTCAAAGTAGCTTTGGATGTTTGCAAGAGTTCTTCGGCCCCATCCGACAAGGCGAGTGAAGGGGCGCTCAATCCAGAACTGCTTAGACTTTCTTAAGCCGAGCCGTTTATGAATTTCTTCATACTTACGAGCCATTTGGGCTGCAAAAAACCTGAGAAATCTAAGAAATTCCCTTCGGGCTTCATTGTAAGGTTTGGACCGATTGGGATCGATGAGAAGGTGAATGTGGTCTTTGTTAATCGCTTTATCTTTGATTTTGAGTTGATACCTTTTGGCAGCAGATTCTAAAAGCCGGGTGATTGATACTTGGCTTTTGGTGAACCAGATGTTTTTACCAAGCCTTGCCTTAAAAACGGTGTGAATAAGTTTAGTAGTGTCGAAGGGTCGTTTCACTTTTCTGTAGTCAAGCGACCCACCATATTGGTGCTGAGTTTCAATCCACCATAGCTTCGTGTCTCGTCGTGGTTCTGTGATCAGAGACAGTTGTTCCTTGCGAGAGTTGCTACCTTGCTTGGTAGTCGACTGCTTGCTAATCGACTGCTTGTTAGTCAGTTGCGTCTTCATTTAAGTGCCCTCTTTCATTTTTGTCCGCTCCTTCGTAAAATTATCGATTTGTCCGTTCAGTCAGGCTGTTCTAGTGCGTACTGAGCCACCTATTCTCAAACACTCTTTCGTTTACTTAATTGCTTGCCCAATCACCTACCCCTCTATCTATCTATCTATCTATCTACTTATCTACTTACCTACTTATCTACTTACCTACTTACCTACTTACCTACTTACCTACTTACTTACTTACTTACTTACTTACTTACTTACTTACTTACTTACAATTGGCCTATTTATCTGGTGATCTCACCACTTCCTTTTGCAGCCTGTGTTGCTACTCTGTAGCCCTTTAATCACGCCAGAGATTTTATCGGACATTCTTTTTCTCACAAAACTAAGATCTCAAGATACCGTCGAAAATTTGTCCGACATTAACCGCATTCACCCAAACAAGCAATCTATGATTTCACAAAATGCTTTGTGTTATTAAATACTTATGATACCGCTACCTTTTTTCTCAGAGAGATAGTCTCTGAAAAGTAAGAACCTAGTGTTTTATTTCAGTTGCGACATGCTGAAAAAGCAGATCCCTGCAAAAGAAGAAGAGAGACGCTATCGGTGACAAAGAAGAGATTGTTGAGAGTTAAGATTGTTGAGAGTTAAGATTGTTGAGAGTTAAGAGACTTCTAGCTATCGTGCCTTTTCGAAACTGCTCTATAGCTCGTATTCGGTTCCTCTGCTGACTATTCAAAACAATCTCTGCTTGCTCTTCCTCCGGTCCCCCGCTTGTTGTTTTTTGAGTTCCCTGGAATTCTTAAACACCAATTGTTAACGAGACATAGTGGGTGAAAAGAAAGAGAGGGAGAAAGAGAGAGGGAGAAAGAGAGAGGGAGAGTCGGTAAACAATAACGGTCGTTGAAACTTAAAGGAGAGACATAATCGCTGAAAAATATTATCCGAACTTAGTCAATGACCTTTTGCTCGCAGATGGTGTGGAATGCCTTTGCCCGAATTGACAACGAAACAAGTTGAAACGACTCATGAATCCTCCTGTCAGAAGGACATTCCATAGGGTCCTAAAAGTTATGCTACCTGTCACCATTTTCAATTCGTGAGGTAGTCGTTGGCCAAAAAAATGAATCTGTACCAACTTCGAATGATCTTGAGTCTATCAAGAAGTTGCAAACGCTCACCTTCGTAAGCGCGCCATTTGGCCTTATTGAAGCGGCGTATTTAGGGTGCTAAAAGAAGTTCGGTGAGTTTTTCATAGTCTCCGATCGCGTTTCATCCCAAGCGCCTAGTGTGCGGATCAATATTGTTTTCTAGAGCGAGCATTGAATCAGTCTTATTCAACTGCTCGCTCATTCAAAAAACGGAAGTTTCGCTTGGTAAGGTTCGCTAGACGCTGACTTTCTTGATGCTTCACTGTGAGAACCACCCTCGGTGGAAGTGCTACCTTTTCTCTGCAAACTCTCCATTAACTCGTGCATTCTTTCAGAGCATCGGCCGCCATTCACAATTTCGTTGAGTTGTATCTTCGCTTGAAGATCAGCAACCTCGGTCGCAACTGCTAAAGGGCTTAGATTATTCACGTCAATTTGCGAAAGCTGTAGAATAGTTTCTACAATTTCACGCATAATTGACATGTCGGAAGCCCCTAACATAGCCGTCACCGGAAGACCTTGCCCACGAAATTTTCGAGCATCATCCTTCTCATTGACTTGTTTCGATCTAATTTCGGCAAACTTACTTAGACCGCTTGCTTTTTGCGCCTCATAGGCTTCTTCAGAGTTCAATTTACGAGAACCCAGGTATTCACCATGGCGATCGAGCCCGCCTTCAAAAGTTTTTTCAACATCCGCCGCACTCACACTCAAACTTCCGAGTTCGCCCTCAGTTGAGCCTCCCAACTGAGACAGAATTTGAAACGCCCTCGACACCACAGAGTTTTTCACTCCCGCAAGCTTAGCCACTTCAATTCCGTAGCTTTTACCGGCAGCTCCACTTTTTAGTCGATATGTGAACTCTATCCCATGTGAACTTTCACTCACCGACATATGAAAATCATGCACATTCTCAAAATGGCTCATCATCTCCGTTAACTCATGGTAGTGAGTGGCAAAGAGCACCTGACATTTTACATTTTGCGTGAGCTCTTCAAATATAGCCGACGCCAAACTGAGACCATCATAAGTACTGGTGCCTCTTCCGATCTCATCAAGAAGAACAAGAGAACTTGCAGTAGACTCTTTAAGTACATTCGCCGTCTCGACCATTTCTACCATGAAGGTTGAAAGCCCATCAGTGAGTGAGTCGCTCGCGCCGATCCGGGTAAATATCGAATCAAATACCGGCAGCTTTGCCTCACTAGCTGGCACGTCCGAACCCACTTGATGAAGGAGTGCGCAAAGAGCTACTGCTTTCATCTGTGTGCTCTTACCGGCCATATTCGGACCTGTCAGCAAAACCGAGTGCTCCGATTTTAAAGAAAAGTCGTTGGCGACGAACCTTGTGGATATCATTCTTTCAAGCACCGGATGCCTCAATGAAAGAATTCTTATGTTACGAAGTGGGTCGACTTGTGGCGTACAAAAACTTCTTTCCAGAGAGTTCCAAGCAAAACTCGAAACAACATCGAGATGAGCGATCTTATCAGCAATGTGATTGACGATATTTTGAAGCGCCAATAACTCGGCTCGCAAGTTGTAAAATAGGCTGGATTCAAGCTCTACCCTGCGGGTTCGGCTCGAAAGAACTCTTCGCTCTAGCTCATTGAGTTCATCGGTTGTGAACCTCTCGGCATTAACAAGTGTTTGTTTGCGCAAGTACCTCTCGTTTGGAACTTTGTCTTTGTGAGAGTTAGTGATCTCAATGTAATAGCCAAAAACTTGATTGTACCGAATCTTCAAAGACGAAATCCCTGTCAAACTTCGCTCTGCCTCTTCCATTTTTGCAATTGCAGTGCGACTGTCTTCTGAAAGTTCGATCCATTCATCTAACTTCGGGTCAACCCCTCGTTTAAAGATTCCGCCGTCCGAAAGGTTTGCCGGCAACTCTTCTTTAAACTCACGCTGAATCTGAGAGATCCACTCCTTCAAAAGCGACAACTCTTTGCCAGCAAATTCTTCAGTGCGGCTGCGCACTGCCATTGATTCATTCATGTGCGACGTTGCCGACTGATTTTCTAACAGTGCAGACGAACGACTTCTTGGCGGTGTGTTCGATTTACTTTTGAAGAGTGTCGCAAGTTGATCTCCTGTCGCCGCCTTCGATTGATCCTCTGTGTCCCATCCAAAAACCTTGCTAGAGAGTTCATTGTTTCGCTCGAGAAGCCCAATACTCAGCTCCAGTGAATGGGCTATGCTAGCAATATCATTTGGAGCTACTGAGTTTGTTGAGATCTTGCCAAACTTTCGCGGAAGATCTCCGATCTGCGCGAGCACCTCTCGTGTTTGCTTGAGTTCTTCAAAACGGCTTTTGTGCCATGCGACTTTTTGCTGCCTTTTCTTTATTTCTTGCTGATCTTTGAGGGGAAAGGTCAACCAACTCCTCAGCAGTCTTGCGCCCATAGAAGTCTTAGTAGTGTTAATGGCCCAAAACAGACTTCCATCAGTTTTCGCCCTTTGGGTTTGAAAAATTTCGAGATGTCTGCGAACTTCCTCCGAAACATAGGCAAAGTGACTCAGTGGACGGTACTCAGGAGGTCGCAAAGTTTTGGCTATTAGGCCGCCTTGCGAATTGATAAGATACTTTGCCAGAAGCCGCCATGCCGCGGGAGACTTCTCAAAATTGAAAGCCGTGTTGGGATGACTCACTTCGCCTCTGTCATTTTCTGCCAAATCCTGCAAATTTTCTGAAACACGCAGTAACTGCAAATAGCTCAAAGTTTTCGCATCTTGCGAAGTTTCCGAAACCTGCAAAGACTTCAAACCCTGCACATCTACTCTAGCTTCCGCACCTTGTGAGTGATCCCCCGCTTGCACTGCCTGTACCGGGTGTGACATGCACAGTTCATTGGTAAAGGCGTCTTTCATTTGCTGCAAAAAGCCCGGTGACAACGAGTCATTGATCAAAAACTCTACGGGCTGAAAGAGCTTCACTGTCTTAATGGCTTCTGATTGTGATGAGGCACTACACCAAAAGCTCTCCCCCGTCGTAGACTCGATAAAGGCAATCTCGTACCTATCTTGTGCACTTGGACCGATGCTCGACGAACCTTGTGCACTTGGACCAATGCTAGACGAACCTTGTGCACTTGGACCAATGCTAGACGAACCTTGTGCACTTGGACCAATGCTAGACGAACCTTGTGCGCTTGGACCAATGCTAGACGAACCTTGTGCACTTGGACCAATGCTAGACGAACCTTGTGCACTTGAGCCTATGCTTGGTGAACTCTTAAGGTGTAGATTTTTATCAGGCCTACTCCCTTCAATTGCTACCTTCTGTTCGACTTCAGCCGCATGAGCGTGTCTGTTGACGTGTTGGTGGTTACCCGAATCAATAGATGAAGCGGTCTTAGCGCAAGAGGAAGCTCCGGCTCCGGCATCAGTGATGGTCGCGATAAAACTTTGTTTGCTTGGCTCAAGGGTCTCAGGATCTAGAACCATTCCTGGCGAAAGAACTCTTGTAACTCCCCTTTTAACGATGCGCTTTGCTTCAGAGGGATTTTCTAATTGATCACAGAGAGCGATACGAAATCCATGCTCCAAGAGTTTATTTATGGGTTTAGCGACACTATGGTGAGGTACTCCGCACATAGGTGTTTCATCACCTGATTTTTTGTTGCGGTAGGTTAGAGTGACGCCCATTACTGGCGCAGCAACGATGGCATCTTCGAAGAAAAGCTCGAAGAAATCTCCCATCCGAAAAAAGAGCAGTACGCCCGGATACTGGTCTCGAATTTCTTGATACTGTTTCATCAACGGTGTTGTTTTTTTCATAGGGAATTTCGTATTTCATCCCTCATTGAGGCACCAGCTTCTTTTGATAAGTCTTACTGCGTCAAGCGGTGATAGTTACTGGAATCATCTGTTTTCCCATATTGAACACACCCACTCACACCCAACGTAGCCAACCCCGCAGCGTTTGATTAAAGCTTGTGCTGAAGCACTTCGTCTTAAAAACGACTTTTAACAAAAAAAGAACAAAAAATCGAAGAAAGGCGGCTTGTCGGTGTTGTATCGCTGAGAATGTTGGTTACTGCTCCAGCCAAAACTCCGCTAAAGGAAAGAAAGGAAAGAAAGGAAAGAAAGTAAGTAAGTAAGAAAGAAAGAAATGCGAAATCCTAGGGCGTGTCCTCTTTTGCGGCGTTTTCTGCGAGAACTTGTTCAATGGTTTTCATTTTAGATCCGAGATAAATCGCGACCACACTTCCGGCAAGCGCACAGTAACCGACATAATTGTAGTGAATAAGCTGCCCCTCAGCGTTCTCCTGCACAATCATTCCTCCGATCAAGGCGGCAATTCCGGCAGTCACTTGCTGGAGTGAAGAGACGACGCTCATAAAGCTTCCACGATTCTGAGGCCTGGCTGACGATGTGAGCATGCTCATTGCTGGAACCATCCGCCCACTTGAAAAAACAAAAAACATCGCCGTTACAATCAAAGCCTGCCAAACAGGTACGGGCGGCATGTGAGTCAGCAAAAGAATCGGAAGCAACGTGGCAAAGGCCATGATCGAATAAACGCGGGGCTTACCTACCCTGTCTGCCCACCTTCCGATCCACGGAGAAGTAAAAATGGTCAAAGCACCACCGACCATATACACATAGGTAAGTTCTAAATCTTTGAAGCCAACTGTTTTCACAAGGTAAGGGCTAATGAACGGGATCACCGTGAAGTGACCAATCATCATAAAAAATATAAAGAACAAAGCGTGTACCTGGTGGGGCTGCGAAACAATTCGATGAACAACGACCTTTGGCGATGGGCGATCCCCGGCCTTCATGTGTTGGATCAGCCGAGGAACAAACTTCAGAATTAAGATCCAAAATACAGTTGCAATACCAGCCATAAACCAGAAGGGAGCATGCCACGTAGTTATCGACGCAATAAATAGTCCAAACGGAACACCAAAAACGGAAGCGGCAGAAAATGCCGCCGTGAGCACACCCATCGCTGTGGCCCGCCGCTCCTCCGGAATTGTGTCGCCAATAATAGCATAAACAATGGCTGTTTGAACTCCCCCGAATGCGCCCGAAATCAATCGTGCCGCCAAAAGCAATTCGTAGCTGGGAGCCAAGGCACAGGCGATCGTGCCAACTACAAATCCACCAAACATAATTAACAAAGCGAGTTTTCGATCAAAGCGATCAATAACAAATGCTACAATAAAACCGCTGACACCCGCAGCAACCGTGTAAGCCGAAACTAACCATCCAAATTCGGTAGGACCAATTGAAAACATACGCATGAGCTGTGGCCCAAGCGGCATGAGAATCATAAAATCCATAATGTGGCAGAACTGTACCGTTGCCAGCAGAAACAAAACTATCTTTTCAAGTTTAGGCTCAAAAAGAAAAGTCTCTACTGCGGAACCATTGCTACCTGCAGGCGTCACCAACGTTTTCAATTCTAGAAGCTCCTGTTTTACTCACTTGAAATGCATCTAAAGATCTTTGGCCGCATAAACCTCGATAGAGGTACCAAATACTTGCGAACCGCCAAAGCCGCCCGGCACTAACCCATGCCCAACGCAGACAACAACTTGTTGTATATCCCACCGAACGCTCCATTACTCATTATCACGACAATATCTCCGCTACTTGCCTCGGTGTTTATTGTTGAAATTATTTTTTCGACGTTATCAAAACCCCGCGCTCGCAGGCCTTTTGCATTCATGGCAGTTACAAGTTCCGTCACCGACAAGGCGTCCTCACCCAACTTGTTTTTATCAAAGGGTTCAGAAATAATAACTTCGTCGGCCTGGCTAAACGCCTGCTGATACTCATTTTGAAAAACTTTTCGCCGCGAGGTTGCAGACCTTGGCTCAAAAACTGCCCATATCTTCCTGTTCAAAAAGCGCTGCCGCACAGCCTGCAGTGTAAAATCGACGGCTGTCGGATGGTGAGCAAAATCCTCGATGACCAAAACACCGCGCGGCTCCCCGAGAATCTCTTGTCGTCTCTTTACGCCTTTAAAAGAACGGATCGCTTGCGCAACTTGCACAAGATCCCAGCCCCGCAAGTGAGCCATAGTAACAACGCTTAACGTATTAAGCACATTCATGTTGCCAAAAAGAGTCGATGAAATTTCGACAAGCACCTTCTCACCAAATACCACACTGTAGTGAAAGCCCTCTTCATCAAATCTTATGTTACGCGCTTCGTAGTCAGGCTTCTCATCTGACAGTGCTTCGATTCCGTAGCTCACTGCTTTTGCGCGGCAGTATGACAAAATGCCATCAATATTCTTGTCTCCCTTTTTGTAAATCAAAGCGCCATCACTTGGTATTCTTTCAACCAATCCTCTAAAAGCCTGGGCAACAGAGGACAAATCTTTGTAAATATCTACGTGATCAAACTCGATACTCGTGAGAATGACAAACCTGGGCTTGTAGTGGTTGAATTTAGGAACCTTATCAAAAAAGGCAGTGTCGTACTCATCACCTTCGATAACGAAAGTTTTGCCAATTGGTTCTTGAAATGATCTTGAAAAGTTAAGTGGTATTCCGCCGACAAGAAAACCAGGGTTCATACCGAGTTGCTCTTGAACCCAAGCCATAATCGATGTCGTCGTGGTCTTGCCGTGTGTGCCGGCAATAACATAACTATCACGGTCGGCTATAGCGATAGCACCGAGGGTTTCAGCTAAGCTAGAGTAGGCAATGCCGGACGTTAAACATTCTTGTGCCTCCGGATTCGCTCGCGTAATGACGTTACCAATGATGACAGCATCGGGTCGCGGCTGGAGATTTTCAGCCCTGTAGCCTTCCAAAATCTGGATGCCAAGTTCCTGCAGCTGTGTCGACATCGGAGGGTAAACATTTTGGTCGCTTCCGGTCACACGGTATCCCATCTTTTGTAAGATGCCTGCTAAAGACGCCATTGCTACTCCGCATATTCCCATCATGTGGATATGCGCACCCGGCTCCAGTTTGTTCCAGTTTATATTTGTCATAACTATATCAACCTCAGCTCGACTCAATCGTGTCGCTTATCCAATTATGAATGCGAGGTCGCAACTCAACAAACTTTTTATTATCTCTTGTTGGGAAAACCCGATTGCTTAATATACATATCAACAAATCTTTTTTGGGATCCAACCAGATCGATGTACCCGTAAAGCCCGTGTGCCCAAAAGACTCCGCAGAAAACCGATCCCCGCAAGACGCTTTACCTGGTGTAGGCATCATAAACCCAAGGGCCCAGTCTCCTTTATCAACAGAAATACTCCGACGAGTGAACAAAGCCACCGTTTCGTGTTCAAAGCCACTTGCACTGTCATTAAAATAAGCACTTCGAATGAGTAGACCCCATTTGGCAAGATCGTCAATCGTACCAAAGAGTCCGGCGTGCGCGGACACACCACCCAGAGCCCAAGTGTTTTCATCGTGGACTTCGCCCTGTAAAACTCTGCCTCGCCAGGCGCAGCTCTCTGTAGGAGCATAAAGTTTCGGATCAAAGCTCGGCACATTATTCAGATTAAAGTGAACACTCTCTAGCTCGAGTTCAGAATTCAACCTTTGCCAGATATCTATCAAACTCGTCTGATAAATGGATTCGAGCAATCTACCTAAAACGAGAAAATCCAAGTCTGAGTAAACGCTTTTTTCATTGGGCGTGGGTTCAGGCTCCTGATAAATCATCTCCAATACCTGCTTGAAACGTTCGCTTGGCGGTAGGCTCAGATCAATATGCTCATAAAATGCTTGCCACCACTGAAAGCCAGCCGAGTGTGTGAGAAGGTGATTTGCGCAAACCGTCTCGAACGGAAAGTCACTTACGTAGGTGTTTACTTTTTCAAAAGGGTCAAACATCCTCGATTCGAAGGCTTTCATAAGTGCAGAAACAGAAAACACAACCTTCGTTAAAGACGCCCAGTCGTAATAGCGGTACGTCTCACCCACTTCGGCCTCATAGACCTTTGCTCCTTTACTAAAGGCTTGCACTTTTAATCCAGGGGTGACCCCTCGAATTTCTTGATCGAGTTTTTTTGTGAGCGAATCAAATCCGGTCACAAAAAAGGGCTTTCAACAGACAAGCTGATTTTCGGAGTGCGGCTATCAAACGTTGCGTCCAAAACTGCGTCTGTTCCGAACGGCACAGGCCGCTGAATTTCGCCATGCCCGGAGGGAATTCCTGTATAGACGGGAATCTTCACGCGGCTTGAGAAATCTTTAATCACATAATCGATCCAATTTTTTCCGTCAGGCTCATCGCCCCCTACAATGTCGCCAAAAAAAATGGCCTTTGCTCCAGAAAAACATCCATTTTGTAACAACATCTCAAGATAGCGATCAACACGATACCCCCGCTCTTGAACGTCTTCCAAAAAAACAAAGGAACCTTTAGATTTAAGCTGGTATTTCGTGCCTACAAGTGAAGCAAGAGTGGTGAGGTTACCACCCCAGACTTTTCCGACCATGCGGCTTTGTTTACCAGCGAGTTTATTCTTAGGGACCAACCCTTCAAACACAACTGTTTGACTGCGTCCGAAGATAAGGTTGAGGATCTCAAGATTTTCGGGCTGAATTCCGCGAGCCATTCGTGTCAGTACCGGCGCATGGAGAGTCTTAAGGCCAAGACTTTTCGCTATCATATGCAAAACTGTGATATCGCTAAGGCCGACAAGTACTTTCGGCGAAGTCGGATTTTTTAAAAGTTTCAATTCAGGAATGAGCTTGAGCGCACCGTATCCGCCCCGTAAACACCAGATAAGTCGACTTTGCCTTTCACTGAGTGCGGCCTTAAAATCTTTCACTCTTTGCTTAAGCTTATCTGAATAACAAAACTCGGCTTGATCAATCAAATCGGCTCGATAAAGCGGTTCTAACCCGACACTTCTTAACCACTCGATGCTTTGTACAAACTCCTTTTGCGAACATGCCGAGGATGGTGCAATAATGCGAACTTTGCCTTTTTGTTGAAGTGCTGGGCACTTATTTGATTTTGCCATTCGTTTTTACCCTTCAATGGGAGTTGGGTAATCTCCGTCGAAACAAGCTGCACAATAGGTTTGTTTGCTTCCGCCCACCGCAGATAGCATCCCTTCAATAGAGAGATAAGCTAGGCTGTCGGCTCCAATGTACTTTGCAATTTCGTCAGAGCTTTTTTTCGATGCTATCAGTTCTTGTCTGGAAGGTGTATCAACTCCGTAATAGCAAGGTCCAGTTGTTGGCGGCGACGAAATTCTTAAATGCACTTCTTTTGCTCCCGCACTTTTAACTAGCTGAACAACTTTCTGCGAAGTCGTACCCCGCACGATGGAATCATCGAGCAAGATAACCCTCTTTCCTTTGAGCACTGACTCTTGAGGATTTAATTTAACACGTACACCAAAACTTCTAAGTGTCTGATATGGCTGAATAAAGGTTCGTCCAACGTAATGGTTTCGAATAATTCCCATTTCAAACTGCAGACCGCTCTCTATCGAGTAACCAATCGCAGCTGCGACCCCACTATCTGGAACCGGCACAACGACATCTGCTTCTACCGGCGCCTCTTTAGCCAGCATGGCACCCATTCTCTTTCGAGCTTCATAAACACTTTGGCCAAACACACGGCTATCTGGCCGCGAAAAATAAATCAACTCGAAAACGCATTGCTTCGAACCAGAGCTCTCACTCCACCGCTCCCGCTTAATTCCACTTTCTGAAATCTCAACGAGCTCCCCTGGTTCAACTTCAAACTCAATTTTTGCTTCGATTAAATCAAATGCACAAGTCTCACTCGCAAAAACATAATGAGTCTTTCCATCGGCTTTGATGGATCCACACCATAAGGGCCGAAATCCCAAAGGGTCTCTGACAGCAATGATTCCGTCGCTACCCACAATGAGCAGACTGAATGCACCCTGTACCTGTTTAAGCGCTGTTATAAGAGCGCTTTTTAGGTCTGGCTTCGCACTTCGTGCCATCAAGTGTAAGAAAACTTCTGTGTCAGAGGTGCCTTGAAAAATGGCTCCCGATTTGAGCAATTCTGATCTCAAAGACTTTGCGTTGGTTAAATTTCCGTTGTGGCAAAGAGACATATCGCCAGTGGGTATTCGAGCCATCAACGGTTGTGCATTCGACAAGTTAGCATCTCCGGTTGTCGAGTACCTGACATGCCCGATGACCGCCATACCGCCAAGCTCATCGAGTTTTTTTTCTGTAAACACGTCGGCGACAAGGCCCAGGCCTTTTCGCAGCTTTAACTTGCCTCCTGGCTTATCTAACGAAACCATTCCTGCCGCCTCTTGCCCTCGATGTTGAAGAGCATAGAGTCCGAGATATCCCAGCCGTGAAGAGTCCTTTGGTCCCCAAACCCCAAACACTCCACATTCTTCTTTTAACTTATCAAGCTCAAACATTTTGATTACCAATCGCCTTTTCGCTGCCTCCAAAAACGGCTGCCCCAAGATCGTATTCTTCGCTAAATAGCGGAAACTTTCGACTCCGTACTTCTAGCACCTGCCTACAGTTGAGATATTGCCCTCTCACTTTGTAAATACCGCGAGTCGTGCGCCCAATTTTATCTATTTGAACGCCAAATGGCTTTATAGCTTTCGAAAAGATGTCTGCCTCACCCTTAAAAGTGAAAACTATCTGATAGGCTACATACTTTCGAGTCAGCTCAGTTTCCGATGTCCATTCGAACCCGACTTCTGAGCCTATCATTGATTCAAGTGTTGTTTCTAAACCGCTAGACCCTACTACCCTAGCCGTTTCAAACTCTCCACCAAGAGACATATCTCTTAACAAATTAATTGCTTCACCAAGCTGAGAAAGTGACATACCAAGATCAAAAACCTCTTGCCCAAAAAGCTCTCTAAAAGGAAGAGTCAGAAGCCAAGCTTCTTTTTGCGGATGAACAAACCTATCGCTAGGTATATTAGAGGCATCTACAATTCGCCGAACCCCAACTAGTCCTGTTGCCGGAGTCGGCGGAATGCTCTTCAACTTCGTTTCGTTGTAAAAACTGACGTTACCGCTAATGATTGGAATATCTAATGACCGACATACCTCATTCATCCCATCTAGAGAGTGAACAAACTGGGTCATAACGGTTTCTCTTTCGGGGTTGCCAAAATTCAAGCAATCCGTGAGCCCCACTACTTCAAAACCTTGTAAAGACATTTTGAGCGTCGGCTCAAGAACTGCGTCCATACCTCCTGTGAAAGCATGAGCTAACACCCAGTTTGGTCGACCTCCTAAGCTCACAGCAAGCGAACGCTTTGAGGGAAGCTTCAAGACTCCAACGGTAGAACTGCAATCTTGTTCTGTGCTACCTCCGACTCTTTGATCATACTGCCTATAAATCCATGACTTGTCAGACTCTCTAGCTGCCCGAACGCTCGGGCTCACCTGTTCAATCTCTGCGGCATTCCATTCAAACTTCTTCGCCAAAATTTTTGGAATCTCAGAGACAAAAGGCCTCTCGTACATCGGGGCCCTTTCGACAACGATATGCGGATCAATCTCCAATACTGCTTCACCATGCCACTTAAGAAGTAGCTTTGTTCCGGTCACAACTTTCCCAATTTCAGACGCTTCCAAATCCCACTTTTTTGCGATCTCTTGAATACGCAGCGTATTCTCGGGCTCACACACTAAAAGCATCCGCTCTTGACTTTCTGACAACAAAATTTCCTCGGGAGTCATAGAAGAATCTCTTAAAGGCACAAGCCCAAGATCCATTTCAAAACCAAAACCAGAAGACGAAGCCATCTCAAAAGTAGAGCTTGTCAATCCTGCAGCTCCCATATCTTGCATCGAGACAACTATCCCCTCGCGAATCATCTCAAGGGTGGCCTCAATTAAAAGTTTCTCAAAAAAAGGATCGCCGATCTGAATTGTCGGAAGCTTCTTTTGACTCGAACCTTCGAAAGATTCACTCGCCATGCTTGCGCCGTGAATGCCGTCTCTACCGGTACGGGCCCCGAGATAGACAATAACACAACCTGGTTTCGCTCCCCGCGCTGACATAATAGGATCGTCCGCACAAAAAAGGCCGACTGCCAGTGCATTCACTAATATGTTCTCATCATATCCAGTATCGAACAAAGTTTGTCCAGTCAGCATCGGAACACCTACGCAGTTACCGTATCCAGATATTCCGCCAACTACACCATCTAGAAGTCGCTTCATAAATGCCGAACTAGGATCTCCGAAGGCGAGGTAATTTGCGAGAGCGACAGGACGTGCGCCCATAGTAAAAATGTCACGCAAAATTCCGCCCACTCCAGTTGCCGCGCCTTGAAAAGGCTCGATAAAACTGGGATGATTGTGGCTCTCCATTTTAAAAGCCACTTTCTCGCCCTCACCCAAATCGACAACTCCGGCATTCTCTCCCATCGACTGAAGAACATGTCGACTTTTGTTATAAAGCTTTTTCAAGTGAATCTTTGAACTCTTGTAACTGCAGTGCTCGCTCCAAAGAGCCGAAAAAACAGCCCATTCAAGCCCATCAGGTCCTCTACCAAGTAAATCGGTTATAAGTTCGTACTCGCTCTTAGAGAGTCGAAATTTTTTTAGCTGTTCTTCTAGATTCAAATCAATCACCTCTGGTTAGGACAACCATTCAAAAAAATGCTTACCAGTTTCTGAACCCATCCAGCTTGTCACAGCACGCTCCGGGTGCGGCATCAAGCCCAGGGTTTTTTTGTCAATAGATAGGATTCCCGCTATTGATGCCACGGATCCGTTAACATCACTCTGGTAAGTAAATGCGACCTGGCCTTGTTCGAAAAGTTTTTTTGACGTTTCATCATCAACGTAAAAACAACCTTCTCCGTGAGCCACCGGAAGCGAAAGTGTTTCAGGCACTGTTTTTGTCCAGACAGAGTCGGAAGCAACCCGCTTTAAAGAAGTCCAACCATCTACAAATCGACGATGCCGGTTTTTAAGAAGCACACCAGGAAGCAGACCTGCTTCGCAGAGTATCTGAAAGCCATTACAAATGCCCAAAACAGGCACGCCTTTCTTTTGTCGATCTAGAACTTCAGACATAACTGGCGACTTCGCCGCAAGGGCGCCACATCTGAGATAATCTCCGTAAGAAAAACCACCAGGTATCACTATCGCGCTCACTTTTTCGGCTGCGGGCTTGTCTTTATGCCACCAAAACACTGGGCGTCCACCCGCCATTTCAATGGCTTGAAACACATCTCTATCGCAGTTTGTACCTGGAAACTGAACCACGGCAACTGTCATGGTAAACTTTCAATTTCTAAAGTTTCTATGAGCGGATTGAAAAGAACGTACTCGCTCATTTTTCGTAACTTCTCTTCCGCCGCTTCGCGATTTGTTTCTGATAAATCCACCTCTATGAGTTTCCCGACTCGGCAGGACTTAAGCTCAAAACCCGAAAGCTTAAGAACGTTCTCAACGGCGCGTCCTTGAGTGTCTAACACTTCTTTTCGCGGCATCACCTTTGCGTATAGTTTCATTTTTGTACCTCTCAGATTTGCTCACGGCCCAAACTTGTATTCATCACGCAGACGTCAGCACTTTTTTAAGTCGTTTTAACACTTCGGAGTAAGCCACCAAAACGTCGCCCAAATCTTCTCGAAAGACGTCTTTATCAAGCACTTGCTTCGTTGAAATATCCCACAGGCGACAGGTATCTGGGCTAATCTCATCTCCCAAATAAATATCTGAACCCTGCTTCCCAAACTCCAGTTTGAAATCCACAAGGTCAATACCTGCAGCCAAGAAAAGCTTCTGAAGAATTTCGTTTATTTTGAAACTCACGTTGGTGAGTCTTTTTATCTCTTCCGCATTTGACCAGCCAAAGCATATTGCTTGCTCCGTACTGACGAAGGGATCACCCAATCGATCCGCCTTGTAATACATTTCAAACAAAGGGTTTTCTAGCCGGCCGCCTTTTAAAAGATCAAACCTTTTGCTGAGCGATCCTGCAACCGTGTTTCTGATCACAACTTCGAGCGGAATCATTTTCAGTTTTTTAATGGTCATGCGATTAGGCGCTTCAAACTTCACGAAGTGATTTTTTACTCCCTTGTCAGTTAAATACTGAAATAGAAGCGACGATATCTCACAGTTAATGGCCCCCTTGCCGTTTACTTCGGCATACTTCTTACCGTTGAAAGCAGTCAATGAATCCTTAAAGACTTGAATAACTTCAGCTTCGCTGGCGCCCCTAATCACTTGTTTGGCTTTGCCTTCGTATATTAGTTTGCCGCTCACTTGTTACCTCGACGATGAGATCTCGAAATTTCATCGAACTTTTTACAAACAAACTGAATCTTTTCTTTGACTGTAGCGCTTGCCTTTGACGGGGCAAAAATCTTTGCAAGCTCCTGCCGAGAAAAGAGTTCTCGCATTACAGGATCTTCAAGACAGGCGTCACTAAGACTTTGATCACGACCCAGATTATGACTCAGCGACTGAACGTGTTCGTAAGCTTCTTCCCGAGTTAAACCTTTCGAGACCATCTCAACTAAGAGTCGCGAACTCATCAACATACCGCGCGAAAGGCTCATATTCTCTGCCATTTTTGAATCATTAATCTTCAGACTTTCTAATAGCTCTCTTAACCTTGCTGTCGCGTAGTGCACGAGTATCATGCCATCTGGTAAAATCACTCTCTCAACACTTGAGTGAGATATATCTCTTTCGTGCCAAAGAGCCTGATTTTCAAGCGCGCTGAGTGCGTATCCTCTCAAAAGCCTAGATATTCCTGTAAGGTTTTCTGCAGAAATTGGATTTTTTTTATGAGGCATGGCACTGCTGCCTTTTTGCCCTTTGCTGAATCCCTCAGTGACTTCTTGCAACTCGCTTCTTTGTAGGTGCCTAAGTTCCACGCTCAATCTTTCAATAAACCCGCCGTAAACGGCAAGGGCTGAAAACAATTGGGCGTGTCTGTCCCGGGGGATTACCTGCGTCGCAATCC
This sequence comes from Bdellovibrionales bacterium CG10_big_fil_rev_8_21_14_0_10_45_34, assembly GCA_002778785.1. Lineage (GTDB taxonomy): Bacteria > Bdellovibrionota > Bdellovibrionia > Bdellovibrionales > 1-14-0-10-45-34 > 1-14-0-10-45-34. The sequence goes on from PEZS01000013.1 coordinate 42,517, forward strand.
ACTCCGGCTTAAGACCAAGTTCTTTACAAACTTTTGTCTCTAATTCTGCTGGTAAATTCGAATAACAACCAACGGCCCCACTGAGCTTGCCAGTGCTAGCTTCTTCAAACGCGACTTCAAGCCTCGTATATTGACGAATCCATTCACTCAAATACCCCGCCAGCTTAAAACCAAATGTTGTTGGCTCCGCATGCATCCCGTGGGTACGCCCTGCGCAAGCAACATCTTTGTACTTTTTGCTCATCGAGCTCAACTGACGACCTAGTTTTAGCAGCTCTGCTGAAAAGATACTCCATGACCTTTTAATTTGAAGACTCATCGCTGTATCGAGCACGTCACTAGATGTTAAACCAAAGTGCACATATCTCCCGGCATCTTGCGCCTTATCGGCAACTTCTTGAACAAATGCGATCACGTCATGCTTAGTGATCTGCTCTCGTTTCTTAATGTTAGCCGAACTTAATTTATTAACTGCTTGAATTTTCGCAGAAGCCTTTTGCGGGATAATTCGCATACGAGCCTGCACGCGTGCAACTGCCTTTTCTACTTCAAGAAGCGATGCCCATCTGGACTCGTCTGACCAAACATTTGCCATCTCAGCTCGGGTGTAACGCTCTATCACTGAGGTGTTCTCCTCTCTTTTGTTGTTCTGTTCTCCACCATTTGGTCAGATTATCCAAAATACTCTTGTCCTTCTTTAGGGATCCGAGCCAGGAAATTTGACTCCAAACCTCGGGTTGAGAAAGATAGAGATTTCGAATCTGGGTTCGCGGATCACGCGATATGTCCGCTTCAGAGTAATGCACAAAAAGAGACGGTCCTAATTCTGATAAATCTTTTCTCGATTCCATAGGCATTTCAATAACACTCACTTCAGAGGCCGGGATGCGGCTCTCTAAATTACGAACAATCATCTCCGCCATGCGTTCGTGATAGCCTCTTTGCACTCTCTGTGAGCAAGGAAGCCTAACCCAAACGTCATAGTCCTCTGCCCTATCGGAAGATTCGACGATCATAAAGTTCTCGCGGGTAAAGTCTTGAGCCTCGTCGTTAACAATCCAAATATACGACGGTAAATCTCGATGACATTCTCCTTTATCAAAGCGAACTCTAAATCGTGTCCATACCCACTTGGGCTCAATGAAACTTGTATAGACCGATCGAACGCCTTTACTCAAGATGAAGTCGAGCTCCCAGCTGCTTAAGCAAAGTACGAAATTCTTCCCTAAAACAACACCCGATCGGTCTGCCTGTATTTCAACACCGTCTAAAAACCTACCGTGGAGTGATAAGTCTAACAATTTGTTAGAAACAATAACGTTAACATCTTCTTTTCTGAGGTTCTCTTGCACTTGATTCACAAAGTCTTTAGAGGAGTGGCGGTGCTGAATGCTCGCCGCCAAAGGAAGACATGCCATCGGCTCCAACATATCTTTGAACTCCCTGACACTAATGGCATCCGCTGTGAGCAAAAACCTAAACACCCAATTGTCTTCGATGGGCCGACTCACTAGATTTTTCCAAACGCCCTTTTCAAGGACGGAATGATCGTTCAATTTTTTAAGGTGATCTAGATCGCCTGCCAACCCGAACCGCGAAGTCCACTGATGCTGGGCAACTGCGCCGCGCAATTCCAACGGTGCCGAAGCAGTCCAAACCGATAGACCCTGGGAAACATCCTCATACTGAGAGTTATCACTAAAGTAATCGGCCGCGTCCTCTAGAGCGTAGCTCGGCTTAAAAAAGGCGAAAGGCCCGACCCAATCTTCCGATGAACAACTTCCGAGGCAACTTGTCAGATCTATCCATGACACTTGCATGCCCGTTTTTCTAAGACGCTTCGCTAGCCAAGCGCCTCGCCCAAAAATGGAAACTATAACTACATCTGCTCTGGTATCCAAGCTTCCACCACTTTCTGAACAAGTTGATGCTCTTTAAGATGCACTAATCTTTCGGCCTCTTCTATCTTTTCTGACTTTCTGACTTGCCTTTGGATCAACACTTTGCCCCCATCCACAATTTCATTTACTTCGTGAATGGTAACTCCCATTGCAAACTCTGATTCAAAGGATCTCTGAATCGAACTCACTCCAGGAAAAAGCGGAAGCAAGCTAGGATGCACGTTAATAATACGCCTATTCCACTTGCTCACAAAATCAGCTGGCAGAATCTTCATAAACCCCGCCAAGAAAATGGCATTAACTCCGCGCTCGTTAAGGTAGGCATCTAGTTGATTCCAAGTTTTGTCTTTGTCAAAGTGCCACACCGGCACTCCAGCTCTTCTTGCTCTCTTGACGCCGTAGGCAAGTTTTCGCTGCGTTACTAAAAGTCGAACATTCAGTGCACGATGCATATCCAATATGGCCCTTAAATTCGACCCACTCCCAGATACGAACACAGCCCAGTTTAAAGCAGCCAATGCTCTCGCCTCATCGTTGCTCTTCCTTTAACCAAGAGAAGCCAGACATATCTAGCCTGTCTTCTGTTTGGGCAGAGGCCTCGATCACTTCGCCAATCAAATACGAAGCCCAACCCAGTCTTGCAATTTTTTCTTCAACGGCAACACGCACTTCTTGGGCTACTACTAAAACAATTCCCACCCCGCAGTTCCAGGTGCGAAGCATTTTGTTGTTATCAATAGAAGCCCTCTTTTGACACTCGCTATAGATTTTTGTCAGAGGCCAACCATTTATTCTTGCGGCAAGTCCGTCCTTGAACGCTCGGGGTACATTGAGTATGCCTCCTCCGGTAATGTGACTGGCAGACTTAATAAGTTCCTGATCGTAAAGATCTAATAAAAGGCTAACGTAGAGACGAGTTGGCTCCATAAGATCGGCCTCATATTTAGCCAAATCTTTCTCAAAAATTTTTCGCAGTAAAGAGTACCCATTGCTATGAAAACCACTACTGGCGACGCCAATCAGCAAATCGCCGGCCTTGACGGACTCCCGTAAACTTAATCTTTCTTTTTCGATGAGACCCACTAAGAAACCTGCTAAATCAAAGTCGCCCGGCTGATAGAGCCCAGGAAGTTCCGCCGTCTCACCGCCGACCACTGCAGTATCGATATTTTCGCAGGCGACAAAAATACTCTCTAAAATTTCTTGAGCCGTTTGTAGACTCAAGGAGGAGGTGGCAAAGTAGTCTAAAAACAAACAAGGCCGAGCGCCTGAGACGGCCATATCATTCGCACACATAGCAACAAGATCTTGCCCAATGCCCGAAAAATTCTCGAAATGGTTGGCCAATTTTACCTTTGTACCCACTCCGTCGGTGCAAGTGACTAGAATGGGCTTTTTGTAATCAGAAAACGGTAGCTCCGAAAATGCGGCAAAGCCGCCCACGCCTGAGAGAGTGCCCTTTTTATGAATGGGATGGTTTTTGAGTCGAGCAGATATCCACTCGACCAGCTGGTCTGCCTTACCAATGTCAACCCCTGCACTTTTGTAATCCATGAATGCTCAAGGTTTATCAGCTTCGGAGAAAGCTTACAATGAGCTGGCACGATAACACCGGACGGCAAGAGCTCGAGTAGTGCTTTGTTTTTGCTCAATCAATGGCTTACGAATTAAACTTCCTCTAAAAAGGACTCAAGACTCTGAAAACAGTGAAAAAAGCTTTAATTGTAAGATTCTCTAGTTTTGGCGACATCCTTCAGTGTCTTTGGGCTGCCAAGTTTCTCAAGGAAAGAGGCTACGAGATTACCTGGCTAGTGCGATCCGATTTTAAAGAAATCGTGAGCCTGTCGCCTTATATAGATCAAGTCGTGTCTCTCGATCGCCGACTGGGCTTTAAAGGACTGCAAAAAGTCATCAAACAGCTTTCTATATTAGATTTTGATTTGGTTTATGATGCCCATAACAATCTTCGCAGTTTTTTTGTTCGACTTCGCCTTAAAGCCCCTCAAGTAATTGTGCGGCCGAAGTCACGAATACGGCGCTGGCTTCTCTTTCGTTTTCAAAAGAATCTGTTTGACCCCGAAGAGTTTCATGGCGCCATGACGTATCTTATTCCGTTCTTGCGCTCAAACTTTGAAACGTGTGCCGTATACCTTGATCAACCGAAGGCGTTCTTTGATCCGCTTTTTGAAACCCCCGCAATCATGGTACCAAGCGAAACTAAGCTTAAACTGACCCAAATGGTCCCATGGATTCATCATGCTGTTGCCATTGTTCCGGTCGCTGCTTGGCCACTAAAGCGCTGGCCACAAGAGTACTGGAAATCATTGATTTTAGAGTCTTCGCACAAATATTGGATCGTGCTGGGAGGCGGCAGTGATCAACATTGCCACGAACTCGCGGCGGATTGCAGCTCTTTAGAAAACGACATTCATATCATTTCGCTTGCAGGAAAGTTAACTCTTACAGAGAGTCTTGCGGCCACATCACTTACTAAATTGGCGGTTAGCAATGATACAGGACTTTTACACGCCCAAGATGCTCTTTCTAAGCCAAGTATTGGCCTAATTGGACCTTCTGCTTTTGGAGAAACAAGTTTTAAAGACTCCGTCAATCTAAAGGCTTCTCTTTGGTGTCGACCCTGCAGCAAAGATGGCAGATCAAGATGTAAAAACCCAGAGACTCAGAAGTGTTTAAAAAGTATCAAGCCTACTGAGGTTCAAAATGAGCTCACGAGGTACCTTCGTTGAGTTTCCTCGTTTACGCCACCCTCAATTTTCTGAGTCGTTTTTCGAGTTTAATACTCAGATTGTCGCCAAAAAAACTTCAGAATGCTCTTGCTGCTAACCGGACACAGTTGAAACCGCTTTCACGGCCTCTATCCCACAAAAACGCCTATTGGTTTCACAGTGCATCCGGCGAATTTGAATATGCTGTTGGCGTCATTCGAGAGCTCAAGGTTCTTCAGCCGAATAGTTTTATTTTTGTCAGCTTCACCTCTTCAAGCTACGCCAAAGTGATTCAAAGCTCTCCGTTAGTTGATGCTTGCGAAGCTATGAACCCTGTTGATCAAAAGAGAATGCGACAAATATTCGAAACTCTAAGACCAAAGTTTTTGTTGTTTGCTCGCACAGATATTTGGCCCCAAATGATTTTTGAAGCAAAACGACAGAACGTACCAACGATTCTCTTTGCCTGCTCCTGGCCTAGAATGAATCTTTGGCGCTCGTGGCTATATTCACAGCTCGACAATGTATATTGGGCCCACAAAGTGCCCCAGGGTCTTCACGCTGGGAAAGGCACTCAAGCAGTACAAAATATTTTAGGCGACCCTCGCGTCGATCAAGCACTGTTGAAACTCAGCGAGTCCACTATTCATCCCCTACCGACTAATGAGTCTCAGTTGATTAGTTCTGCGAATGAAACCTGCTTAATTCTTGGCTCAACGTGGCCCGAAGACGAAGCTATTTGGCTAAATGCAATTAAAGAATTTACGCATACCTTAAAGATAATTTGGGTCGCCCACGAGCCTTCAACCATCGGAACGTCTAAGCTCCGAGATAAGCTCAAATCACTCGGGAGATCCCCTGTTATTGCCAGCGAAATACTGGCCTTGGTGCATCAGCAAGATACATCGACATCAACGAAAGGAACTGCGCCTCAAATAGCTGTTTTAGCGAGCGCATTCAATAAGGCTTCAGACCTTATTGTCGATGAAAAAGGTTATCTCTTTTCGCTTTATCAAATCGCTGATCTCGCTTTTGTCGGAGGCTCCTTTTCAAGACATGTCCACAGTGTACTTGAAGCGACTGCCGCAGGATGTCTCGTCGCGATTGGTCCCAAACATGAAAAGAATTCGGAGTCACAGTGGCTGAAACAGACTTATCTCAAAGATCTGGAAGTCCCAGCCGTCACCATTGTGAATGACGAAAAAGAAATCTCCGATTGGGTCAATGCCTACTGCCAAAAAGTGCCACCTTTGGCTAAAAACCGGCGCGAAACCCTTAGATTTGAGCTACACGATCTCATATTGCATAAAAGAGGTGCCTCTCAGCAAATAGCCCGCAGGCTGGTTGACATGTTGGACTCGATTTTGCTCTAACCTTGCATCATGACTACTCAAACTCAAAATTTTGTCGGGCTTGGTTTATTAATATGCACACTTTGGCTAGGCGGGTGCGCTCCTCAAACCGAGGAGGCAAAGAAGAGCAACAAGCCCGATCTGATTATACTTAATGGTAATTCCGATTTGGGTGATGTGACCAGCATCACGGCCCAACCCCTAGGCCCGGTATCTTCAAGAAAAACCATTGGTGTTGAGTTCTCACTGCAAGATGCTGGATCCGTTCAGCTTTGCCTCTATTGTGATAGGGGGCTAAGCAAAGGCTACTCGCTCACCTTCAACCGAGTACAAAATGAGCTGCATGCAAATCTATTAAGCCCGTCGGGCGTGGAACACTCAATCTCGAGCGCATTTTCTCTTGTTAATGCATCCACAAAAGTTTCCTTGCAAATCGACTTCGACAATCAAGGCGTCACGTCACGACTTATCGTGAGCGACTCTTCGGGCACAAACATGATTCAACTTTACGATTCTGAAAATGGCGGCGACACAAGCGTTTTGGCCACAGGAAACTATCTTGGTATCAAGCAAATTAAAGCCCGGCTCGAAAGTTTGTATTTCCACTAATTTATTTCAGCTAATTCGCTTCCACTAATTTAATTCAGCTAGTTCAATCAACCGACACAAATGTTTAAAGAAGCCCATCACATGCATTCTGCCCCGAGGCAGCTCGATGACCACTTGTAGTACCTGGTGGAATAACCGGTAACGGTGAGCCGCCTTCGCGTGGGGCTGCTGCACTTAGCCCCTCAAGTCGTATATTATTAGCCAATATCGACATTGCTTCCACAACCTCGGCTTCGGAGGATTCCACATCCAGTTTGGCTTGCGCCCTTCCCATTTCGCGATCTTCGATGGAGCCCACATGGACTCCAAAAGACTGCGCAAAAGAAATGATTTCTTGTTCTTGGATATCTGAAGGCGGGAACAAACCCGAGGTGATTGCATTAAGACTCGCTCTTACATGCGAAGGTGCATCTTTCATCATATTCGCAAGACGACGATTAACACCCCAAGTGTAAAGTTGTAGGCGAGCCACCAACACGTTCCAGCTTTGTTTAATTACCAGAGTCTCAGGAGCATCCCTTATTTTCATTTTCGAATAGATTGAGAAAGCTGTGACCCCAATCGCAAACATAGCCATCTTTGCGAGGTCAGAGCTGGTTAAACCCTGCCCACTTATACTTGGATCACCAGAGTGCAAGTAGGCCATAGATAATAATATATGACACAAAAGGGAGTTCATGAGCATCATAGTTCGAACTATCCTACCCACCGCAATTCGAGATACCTTGCCCTCATTCATCAGGCGGTCCTCGAAGGCTGGCGTAATATTGTCTATAGGCGACTGAACGAGCGTATTTTGTGCGGCTGCTGCCACTAACGTGTATGTGAAAAGCACCCCAAAAGCATTCGAGAAAACATTTGTTATAACTTCAGGAGGAGTCTCAAAACCCCCAAGGCCCCGCAACACTTGCAAAGATAGAAGCACCAACACAAACGGCACTTCAATGGCGAAAAAGCGCCCGAGACCTTCGCCAATGTCAAGACCAAGCGACGTCGACCCACGAATCAATTGATACACGGGCTCTGCGCTAATCCGCTCTGCACTGATCTCATTTGAATTGCTCGACTCACCCACTTGAGTCTGACTAGGTAATCCTCTTATGCCATAATAAGCTTTATCGAGTTGGCGGATGAACCAATCCCTAAAATCCCGGACACGTAAAAGCTGATTGAAAAAACCAGGGAACATCTGAATAAGCGCTGAAGCCCCCGCCCCGCCAAAGCCTAGCATGGCGGGATTCGATGTAATAAAGGCCAAAGGAGTAGTTGCCAGATTACCTACGACAGCAGCAATGCCTCCTGGATACTTGCTGCAAGAAAAAATAAAGAAGTTTCCGAAGAATCTTAAAGCAACAAAGGCACTATTCTCTACTATGCCTACATTCGGCTGTAAAGATGAGGGCATAAGCTCTTCGAGTGTTTTTTCACTCAAAGTAGAAAGGCGCTGACGAAGTTCACCAAAGTGGCGGGGCCATCGACCCGAAACACCTTTAAGAACATTTTTCATTTTGGCGGCTCTATGCTGAGCGCGGGAGCTCTGCCCGCGAGTAGAAAGCTCAGAATCCCCTGCTTCTCTATCTGCCTGCAATTGACCGGCATTGCTTTCATAGGGGGAGTCTGACCCCGTGTACATCACGGTTATTCCCGCTGCACCAAAAGAGGAAGTGCCTTCATCAGTTCCAAATTCTCTCAGCGCTGCCACGCGATCTAAGAAGCTCCGCGCTCGCTCCTGAGGTTTTGAAAACACGATATCGATGTCAGCGGCTAGGCTTTGATCGTTGTTTTTAGGTTTTTCTGACCAAAACTGGATTCTCTGAGCGACCTTGTCGACAATGGTGCCGGGGGTTTGTGCGTTGGGATTTACCCCAGTACGCTCAGTTGCTCCTGCTGATCTGGGGTTCGTTGGCCTTACAATCGGATTCGCTTCAGTATCAGAGTAGGCTTTCGGGTGATAGCCGAGGGTAAGCACAGTGATAATCGCCATCAGAATGAGATGAGAAAACGCCTGGGCCACATCTGTTTTTAAAGATTTGGTCCATTTCTTACTCATCCACTTACCCTTCGCGTTTTGTCGCCATTTGCTCGATTTAGAAGGAAATTCCGTTCTATAGAAATTTATATGCAAGGCTTGATCCCCCTGACGAGGGCTTAAACTAGTACGGTGCCATACTGGTATCAACGAAACGACAATTTACATAGTCACTGTCTGAAATATTTTCACAAAACAATAAAACTGGTTTTTTTAGTAATTTTAATGGCTTGCAGCTGAACTTGTAGGGACTTCCTCGCTTTTTTAGATGTTGCACATATGCCTTCCGCAAAAACTGATAGTGACTCCACCCATATAGTCAGCTCAATGGGCCCCTCCCAGAGTTCACCCGCAGGAGAGTGCTATCTCCCACAACGGTGAAAGCCGGGGGTTTAAAATACGTTTGTAATGGGTGGGCAAACTCCTAACGGCACAAGTCTCACTGGCGTTCTATTTTTTCTTGATTTGCTTTCGTGAACGTGTGACAAGTTACTGGTTTAACTGCTCATTTAATTGGGGAAGGATACTAATGGCTAAGCTATCAAAAGTTGTTCATACGAAAAGGCGTGAAGACTATGTCAATCGCTATCGCGCTCGCCGATTGGAATTGAGAGATATGACAAAAGACATGAAGCTTTCTGAAGACGACAGACAAGAGGCTCGTCGAAAGCTCAACAATCTTCCCCGCTTATCTATAGAAACTCGTCTCAAACAACGATGCCTCATCAGCGGGCGACCTCGTGGTTATCTTCGAAAATTCCAAATGTCTCGTATCGCCTTTAGAGAGCTTGCTTTGGATGCTAAACTTCCGGGCGTGACTAAGGCCAGCTGGTAGCCCGCAGGTCGGAGCCGTTTTACGCCTATTTGTCTACGTCATGGACGTCTATTAACCGCCAAATTTGAGCGACTTCAGGCTCTTAAAACATAGCTGAGCGTCTGATTGTTGCTGGTCACACCTTATATTGGATTTGAAATGCCCAGCGAGTTTGGCCGAACAATTGCTCCTACGAAAGTTTGTAGGAGGATCTTATGCGGATTCAACTTTTATTTGTTTTGTTGGCTCTTGGAATGATCGGGTGCGCTCGCGGTAATCAAAACCAGGGAGTTGGTGCAACTCCAGATACAACCTGTTTTCAGTATGGGACCTGCAATAACCACGGACAGTTTGGACCAGGATTTGGGGGCGGCATGGGCCCAATGCCTAATGGTGGTTGGGGTGGCGGTATGGGCGGTATGGGCCAGATGCCTAACGGTGGTTGGGGCGGCCGTATGGGCCCAATGCCTAACGGTGGTTGGGGTGGTCAAGTATCAGGAAGCTGCTTTCCGGCTAACGGCGGAGCTAACTTTCAACAGTGTGGCGGCGGAATCTGCGTCCCCATGGGCGGTGCTGGAATGGGTGGATACGGGTTTTGCCAAACTATGGGACGCGGCGGCTGGGGCGGCGGATACTGGTAACAGCCGCACTCGAGCCTGGGTACTTGAAAAAATAAAGCTTCTTATAATGGGTCGGTTCTCGACCCAGAGTGTTTTGCGGGTATAAGCTTAGGGTTATGGATTCTTTAGCGCCCGCAAGTTTTGTACTCAAAGCACTTCATCTATCGACCCGCTTAGCACTTAAGCAAGTTGCCACATACATACCTATTTCTGCTGCAAATTCTTCGGGCTCGGAACTGGAGTATCAACTCGGCGAGCGAAGCTTTGTGTTTATTTACAACTTCGGCGCAATCGCGTTTTTTAATGTCGCGGAGGAGGAGCAGCAGACCTATATCAAAGCCATATCGAATGTCTCACCTGTAAACCCCCAAGTTACGTCTGAAGACTTCAAGATTGTTGAGGTTAACGAAGCAGATCCTGTTAGCCAAAAGCATGATCTCACTTTTGATTCCATTCGAATTCGCGAGCTGACTTTAAAGAAGATCAAACTAGTTGCCGATATCATTGCCGAAAGTACGGCCATTGAGTATTTCGAGCAGATCGTCGAAAGAGATTTACTAACAGAATCTCGCAGTATCTCAAGAAGCTTAAGGAGTTCCGGCAAAACCTCTTTATCAATGAAAGATATGGCAAGGTTCGTCGGGACGTGCCTTGCCACAAAGCAGGACATCATATCTGAACTTTATGTCGTGGATTCGCCAGAAGAAACTTGGGAAGATCAAAATTTTGCAAAACTCTATTTTGATCTCAAGCAGCACTTTGAAATCGAAACCCGCTATCGAGTGTTAGAGTACAAGCTGAAGCTTATTCAAGAAACAGTTGATGTCATAGTTGAGATGTTGCGTTTTAAGAGGCATCAGTTTCTTGAAGTTGTGATAGTAGCTCTCATCGCGGTAGAAGTTGTTTGGCCGCTGTTGCGAATGATGGTAAGCGGGCTCCCGCAGTTGGGGTTTTAGGTTACTTTAGAGGCACTTCCTTGAAATAAAATGGGTTATTAGGACTTTCCTTCAAGTTCATGTTGATGCAATTTTGTAGTGATGATCCTGTTGAGTGTGAAGAACAATTCAACTACACTGATCGGGCTTTGAACGGCACGTGGCGCAGTCTGGTAGCGCACTTGCTTGGGGTGCAAGAGGTCGCTGGTTCGAATCCAGTCGTGCCGACCAATTTTTCCTAGAATTCGGATAGAACTGTGACGATGTGAATAGGGGGTTATTATGCGTAAATTTTTATTCTGTAGTGCCATTCTGATAGCCGGGTATTCGAGCGTCCAACAAACGGCGGAAGTAAATAGGACAATCGCACAGGTAGCCTCACCGCCCCGAGCTATCACTGCAGATGCCTGTCTGTTAGAGGTGCAGAAGGACCTCAATTTTGTAGCCGCAGTTGCTGAGCGAACTGATCAAGGCGGACTAGCCGAGCGCCTCATTGTTGCAGTCAAGGTAGCCGTCAAAAATGGCCGGGTTTCTGATGCAAATAGACCTCGCGATTTAGCCGAAGTATTAGAAGAGCTGGGGCGAGAAATCTATGGTGTAGATAAATTCTGCGAAAGAATAGAAAATACTGCGATTGATGGCATGACAATCGTCACCTGTACTAGCCCGCTTTCGATTGACCCCGCAATCACAGACAACAATGCAGGCTTTGGGCAGAGTCAACAAATCTTCAAAACGTTTTTTCGTAACGAAGATTTTTTCTATGTTAAAGCCGAAAAGTACTTTACCACCGGCGGCGAGGGCGACCACCCAAGAGTTTTAGGTTTTTCAATAGAAAGCGAGTACCATGTTCTCGATGGAGAATTATCTAAGCGTGACCGAGAAGCAGAACGAGACCCACACATCCGTCAGTTCGAACTTAAAGATGTTCTCGGCAGTGGCTTTTCGAGCTTTGGCTTTTCCCCATCGCGGTGGACAGCTAAGGATAAATCAACACTCGCTAATCGTCTCAGAAGTGGGAGTGTATTGAGAAAAATGCAGGAAATGGGCGAACTAAGAGTCTGTAAAAAAGGCAAATTTCAATAGTTGTGGCAAAAAACATTTAGCTTCCGTTGGCACCGCCAAGGTGAATCCTTTTGAACCCTCACTCATAAAACCCGAGAAGTACTTCGACATTACGATTCAATCTTCCTTGCACTCCATAACATACTCCACCCATGGCCCAAGCATCGAAACTTATAGTCAATGCAAAACCGGCCAAAACTAACTTCGCAAACGTCATATAACCTCCGTTTGTATTAGGCAGATCATATCCATGCAATATTAATGAAGGGCACCCGAGGACGTCATGCCACACCGGGAGAAACTCGTAAAAGCCAGAATTGGATTGGTTTTCCTGGCTGCACCCTCCGCGAGGCAATGTACGTCCCTCCTCCTAAGGAAATGGAAAAATGTCTCACAGATCTAGAAAAGTATGTGCATTCTGCTCCGAAAAAACCTGTTCTTATTCAATGTGCATACATTCACTACCAGTTTGAAGCGATTCATCCTTTTTTAGACGGCAACGGCCGCTTAGGAAGACTTTTGATAATTTTTCTGACGATCGAGCGGGGGTTGCTGCCCCAGCCGATTCTCTATCTTTCAAGCTACTTTCACCGGTATCGAGGCGAGTACTATACACGGCTCTTTGAGGTCAGTTGGTATTGTTTCGCGGACGACGCGCATCTCTGGCTATTTTTTCAGGTTCAACTTTATCCAAAAAAAATAAAATTTCAGCGTGCGAGAAATCAGAGAGCCCGAGCAAGGAGTCCGGCGAGAACCTAAAGGAATCAAGTTCTACTACTGCCGTTTCTGAACCCCAACTGTCGTCTAACATTTCTGACCTTGAAGAACGCACTCGACCAATAAGTTTCATAACAATATCATCGCTCGAACTTCTATTCAATGTAGCATCCAATAAGTACCAAGTCCCTTTCTGAGGATGGGACTTTATTGGGTTCTGAAAAAGGGACTTTATTGGGAGTGATAAGGGACCGTCTTATCCAAAGACGATGGACGCTCTTCAGGAGGTATTGCCCCCTTTGATTGTGTTCCCAAATAAAGTAGGCCCGCCTCCACTCTATAGACATTCGATACATGTCGAGGCACCGTAGCACCATAACACATTAGATCGCCAGCCTGCGCGCGCACATCACGCATCTGATCAATAGTCCAATCAGAAATGCCGCAGAGGCTAATTGCATTTGCCGCAGTGGCTCCTGCAACTGTAGCAGCCCCAGCCTTAAGCGCCAAAAAATCCATTTCAATGTTTTGGCCACCATCTGTCGTAACGCTGTCTTTATCTATTTTAATGGTACCAGACTCTTCAAAGTTAAATACTGCCTCCCCGGTGCAATCTGACGTGCCGAAGAGACGAGTTTGTCGATTCACGTTCGCACCTTCAAAGCGGTATGTTACCTGTTGCGACTTAATTGACGACTTTCCGAGAGTCATTACCCCTGTCAATAACGCGTCTATTGGCTTAGCCATACACTGAGAACCAAAGGTCTTTCCTTGTAAGTCGGTATCTTTTGCTGCCTCAACTACATTAGCAACAGGATTGTTGTTTTGATCTTTTTGACAACCCACAATTAGCGTTGACACAAATAACATAGCAAATGCGCTTTTCACTTTGGCCTCCTAGGACGTTTTTGTTCTTCTAAGTTTTTGTTCTTCTAAATTGTTGCGCATCTTCAGCTGTATTTGACTTTGGTACTCATGCGATCACAATGCAAAAAGCAGCCCATCTACAAAATGGCGCGTATTCGATTTGAGTGACTTGGCTCGGGGCCTTTTGGGACAACTGGTACAAAAAACACCAAATTTATTTTTAGCAAGTCTCTTCTTGAAAAGTATTTTGGAACACAGGAATTCGATACCTTCGCCCGTTGCCCTAGTTGATCCCCAACAGAAAATCTGTTTTCAAACCATCATAGAGTCTGCACTTTTTATGAAAAATATTATTCCTGAGTTGAACGTAGCTCTTGAGTTGACTCATTTCTTACTTGTTCCCAGATTAAGACAGCGCGTTTCCGATTTGTTCCCCATCTATATTCACCGAAGGCACCGGTTTCTCTAATCACGCGGTGACAAGGGATGAGATAAGAAATTGCGTTTTGCCCTACGGCTGATCCGACGGCCCTCGATGCTCCCTTAGCACCTGCGAGCTTTGCCAAATGTGAATAAGAAACCACCGAACCTTCTGGGATACGCAGAAGAGCCTCCCAGACTTTGATTTGAAAAGGCGTGCCCCGTACAAAAAGTGATAGTTTGCCAGCACTAGATTTTTTAAACATTTGGCGAATCACTTTGGCTGTTTCAGCTTTTGCGGATTTAAATGAGGCGTTTGGCCAAGATTCTTTCATTTGTGAAACTGCATCCGCCAAGCCTAAATCTACAAACGTCAAATGACAGACTCCCCGCTTTGTTACTCCTAAGAGACATTTACCAAACGGAGTCTCGTGAAATCCGTAGCGAATTTCAACACCAGAACCTTTTGCTTTGAATTCTCCGGGAGTAACGGCTTCAATAGAAACAATTAGATCGTGAAGACGGCTTGGGCCCGACAAACCTGAATCTAAAGATGTCGACAGAATGTCGCGTGACTCCGAAAGCAACTGCTTTGCGTGCCTCGCAGTCAAGTACTGAACGAAAGATTTGGGAGTAGCACCAGTCCATCGGCAAAAAAGCCGCTGAAAGTGGAACTCACTAAGCCCTGCTACATTAGACAATTCATGCAGTGAAGGTTGCGCCTTGTAATTTGAATCGAGAAATCTGATTACTTTTTCAATTCGCTCGTAGTCTGTCATAAAAGTATCCTACAAAGTATGCGAAGCCTCAGACACCCGATTGTTGCGATTCTAACTATTTGATTTAGCAAGACAAATTGCGAGTTAGACTTCGTGCCTGTTCCATTTCCCATTCAAGACCGGGCCCCACCCAAATGTTATTAGCAAATTCGTCCAATCTTGTCTCTAAGGTTCTGGGCCCACTGGCATGAGACTTAAACGTAAAACTCCATATCGTCGTAGGGTTCTTTTTTTGTTGCTACTATTCTTTGCTTCCAATCAGATGTGTGAATTTCGAGTTTGTGCCCATCTGGATCAAGAAAGTAAACTGATTCTCCTTCGCTGGTGTTCTTCTTCCAAATTTTTGCGCCGTCGGAATGGATCTGGTCAGACAACTTTTCAAAATCCGCCTTTGCTACAGTAAAGGCTATGTGTGTGTATTCTTCGAGTGGCAGCTTCCGAGTTTGAGCATCAAGTGTTAGACATAGCCAATTGTCGCCGGCAAGGAGATACGCCCCGCTCTTCCATTTAGCCAAAGGCTTGCAGCCAAGCGTCGTCATATAAAAGTTAAACGATCGATCTAAGTCACCTACCGATAAAGTTACGTGATTGATGCCTTCAATCATTTTTTTGCCTCCGTGTTCAAAGCTCTCAAATTTGGAACTTAGTTTCCGCTTAGATGCGTGAAGCTTCTTGCAACTCGCCAAGTCAGAGAAGTCCCCTCGCTGCCGCTACTAAGACCCAGAAAAACGAACTGGACTAGACAATATTGGCTCTCTCGCGAAAACCTTATAGTATATGCCTCTACATCTCGCAACTGAGTCCGCAGTTCGCTCTCTATGCGGGCACTTAACATCACGAATCGTTCAACGTTGCTACAAAAAAGTCGTACGCATTTTTATAAAGAGAATCGGAGATTTCAAGGTAGCGACTCTGAATGATATCTGTGTCAAAGACCTGGTCGTTCCAACTGCCCATACTACCGAATAGATCGCTCAGTACGGCAAATGCAATCACTCGCCTTGCGACCTCGAAATCAAAAGAAAGGCCCACAAACTCATCTAGCAGGCGGTGATATTCTTGAGATATCTGAACTCCCAGTTCTGAGAAGCCAAGTTGCTTAAGACCTTCATCCATTTGTTGTTGAGAGTTTCTCAGATGATGAAGATCCGGGTTTTGAAGAAAAAAAAGTGCTAAGGCAAAGGCCTCTGTAAAAGGGGTGTTCATTTCTTCAGAAAAACTACGCGCACGAATCACAACCTGCACGAGGTCGTTTTCAACAAGCTCAACTTCTTTGAGCGGTTTGACATTTTGGCTCGTTACCTCTTCAGAAATCCAAATATTGCTCCAGTTTATGAGATCAGAAACCTGATCCGTAAGATCAAGTTCAACCTCAGTACTAAATGCCCTGGCCCCGTCTTTTGTTTTCAGAACTAACACCAGACGTGACGTTCCTAAGAACGCTCCGGAGATTTGTTCTGGCATTTCATTGTCTGAGTAATCATATATACCGACTACAAAATCTTCGATTTGCGATTTACGCAGCAGCTTCACACCTTCTATGAACGAACGATCCGTATTATCTTTAAAACGAAATCCTACCGAGTATCGACTTGGGACAGATATTTCTTCGAGCTCAAAACCACGATGTTTTTTGCACTTATTAAAAAAGTTATCCATTTCTTCGGGGCGAGCTCGAATGGCCGCAACGGTCAGCGCAAAGGCCCAGTCTTCCATTTTCATATTTAAAGAGTAAGTTAAAAGCCTCAAAACACCAAGAGCTAGATTGGTGCCTACAGTTTCTAAGCCTGATCATGTCCAGATGAAAGTCATATTATTCTTTTTTCTTGGCTCGTAGATCAATGCCTAAGATTTGAAATAGAATACCTTGGTGCCATTAATCAGCACTTTCATCGAAGGTCTCTCTAGCCAGGTTGGTAAAGACGACGGTCACGAGTGCTGCCATAAAACTTAAGAAAAACGAGACTCCAAAAATAATTAAAAATGCTCCTACCCAGCGCCCACCAGTCGTAGTTGGAACTATGTCGCCATACCCAACAGTTGATACTGTGCAAATAGCCCACCAGAGGGCATCGCCATAGCCTGTTACGGTCGCATTGGATAGATGCTCGAATTGAAAAAACAAGTAAGCCGCCACAACCATTATAAAGTTGCCAGCAAGTGCCAGGTAAATGAGTAATGGCGTCTTTACGGCGTCGAGCAAAACAACCGAGTACTTGGGTACATGGTGCTGAACAGAAAAACCAACCTTCTTTTTCAAGACCTCACCCCTTTGTTGCTAGCTTCCCTCCATCATCACTGAGGCAGCAGTCTTTTGCAATTTTTTCGGGCTTTTGGTTGGCCCGGATGCTCAACATTGATGAGCCCAGACATAAGGAGTAACGTGAGGCAGCTCCCGGTGGCAGGAAGAATCAAAGGAAGGCCCCATGAATAAAAAATCTCTTGTTGAACGTAGTTTGTTTTTTCGTAGGATTTTTAGGTTTGTACCTTTACTTTTTCTTAGCCTGTCTCCTTCGTTTCCTGAGTCGGCCTTTAGCTCCTCACAAGCCCATCCCGGCACATCCTCTGCGGAGTGCCAAATAAGGATCATCGAAAGCAGTCAACAGTTGGCTAAGCTTGCTTTGAGTAACGTTTGGCAAATCCCTAATATGGATGCCTTAAAACCATCAGAGTTGTTCGACCTAGTGGCGTTCAAAAGCCAAACTCCGGGAACGTACAATCAAATCTTTAAACTAACGTTATCTTCAAGTCGTCCGAATATGAAGGGCGTGAAGGCTGTCTTCCGCTATAGCGTGCAGGATGCCAGCCAAGTCATGGACGGCGACAGCTGCGAAGATTTTGTACTTACCGACTTTAACACCTTTTATCCGTCCAGGCCGAAGCTTCGATAGTAGTTTTCTAGATAAAACCACTCAGATCTTTTTAAAAAGTGCGATCGATTTGAGGCGCTGAGTTTTATGATCCACTATCGGATAAGGATAGTTCTTCCCCAGGTCAACTCCTGCCTTCGTCAGCGAATCAGCCTTTGCTAGCCAAGGTGCGTGGATATCCTTTTCAGACAGCCGTGAGAGTTCCGGAACATGGGCTTTTATATACTCCCCTTTCGGATCGAATTTTTCAGACTGAGTGACCGGATTGAAGATTCTGAAATAGGGCTGAGCATCTGCACCCGTTGAGGCAGACCACTGCCAACCACCGTTGTTCGCCGCTAAGTCGAAGTCGAGCAAGTGCCGAGCAAAATACTCCTCGCCCCACCGCCAGTCACAAAGTAAATCTTTGGTTAAAAACATAGCCACAATCATTCTTAGCCTATTGTGCATCCATCCCGTAGCATTGAAGTTTCTCATGGCGGCGTCTACAAGTGGGTATCCCGTTACCCCTTCGCACCATCTTTGAAAGTCTTCGCGCGCTCCCGGCCAATCTATTGCTGCGCACTCGGGCTTAAAAGCTGTGCGTACAACCTCAGGAAAGTTAAAAAGTATCATTTGGTAAAAATCTCGCCATATCAGTTCAGAGAGCCAGGTTTGTGAACCCGCACTCCGAGAGCTTTTTGCCACCCGAACACATTCCCTGATCGAAACCGTTCCGAATCGTAAATGAACCGAGAGACCTGAAGTTGCCGCTTCTGCTGGAAAGTCTCGCTTCTTACTGTAATCGGAAATCACATCCGTAAAGGCCTTAAGGCGCTCAAGACCGGCCTTCTCACCAGCCTCTACCCAAAGGTTTGCTTTTTTAAAACCCAGCTCATTAATATCCACGAAACTCCGCAGGGACTTCGGAATTTGTGCCTGCGCCAAAGGCCCTTTTTTCACTATTCGGTGCTGAACTTCAGCGGCCTTAAACTCCTTTAACCATGCATTTTTATAAGCGCTAAAAACGCGAAATGGTGTTTTTTGTTGCGAAAGCACCTCGCGCTCCTCAAAGATCACATGATCCTTGAAGCTGCGAAACTCAACTCCGACTTCCTTCAGGTTTTCTTGAACTTTCTGATCGCGCGACAACGCGTAGGGTTCATAATCCCGGTTCGTGCAGACGCATTTAACATTTAACTCTCTAGCAATCTTTGGTATTTCCTGGCAAGCTACGCCCCTTAGCATGAGCAGATCTGTCCCCGCCTTTTGAAGCCTATTTTGAATCTGAATAAGACTTTCGACAATGAATGTGATCCGTCTGTCTGCCTTGTCTTGAAGGTTTTTGAGGATCTCTGAGTCAAAGAGGAAGGCAACATATACCCGCTCAAAATTGTGAGTCGCAAAACTAAGAGCCGAATGGTCCTGCAGCCGAAGATCTCTACGAATCCAAACTAGCGCTGAAGTCGCAGCTGTGGTGGCATTTGAGCTCACAGTGGTCCGCCTATGTAGAAAATACTTTGATTTCTAAAAACACGACAAACTCGAAAACTTTTTTCGAAGAGGTTGCCGTGATCACTCATTACAATTATGTTCAGATTTGCTATGGACCAAAAACCCTTCATCAATGTTGAGCAGCTTTCAAAGTCGTTCAAGGTTCCTACTAAATCGCCAGGCATTGTTGGCTCGATTAAGGGCCTCTTTGCCAGAGAATACGTCACAAAAGCAGCAGTTCAAGAAGTTTCCTTTAAAATTCATGCCGGAGAGATCGTCGGTCTCATCGGCGCTAACGGCGCCGGCAAGACAACCATCGTAAAGTGCCTAGCTGGAATCATTAAACCCGACACCGGCTTACAAGAAGTACTTGGTTACAATCCGTGGGATCACGATCCCCATTATTTAAAGCAGATTGCTCTTGTGATGGGTCAAAAAGCGCAACTTTGGTGGGATCTCCCGGCAGCTGACTGCTTTTTATTACTTAAAGAGATTTATCAACTTTCGGATGCAGACTATAAGTCTCAACTGGAACTTTTGGTTGAAAGTTTAGGGGTGGCCGATCAACTTCGAGTTCAAGTTCGAAGACTCAGTTTGGGTGAGAGAATGAAGATGGAGCTTATTGCGGCATTGCTTCATAGGCCTAAAGTTCTTTTTCTTGATGAGCCGACGATTGGCCTTGATCTCAATGCCCAAAACGCCATTCGCCGGTTTTTGATGGATTACAAGGCCAACAATCAAGTGGCTATGATTTTAACCTCGCATTACATGGAAGACATTGAACGGCTGTGTAAGCGGATTTTGCTGATACGTGAAGGTCACATTATTTACGACGGCCCTCTTCAAGATGTTTTGGGTAAATGGGGATTTCAGAAAACGTTGAGGGTGCAGGCCGAAGGCATTCACTTGTGGAGTGAGGGCTCAAAATACGGAAAGTTAGAATCTCCGGTTGCCAACGAAATATCTTTGCAGCTTCCTCGTCAAGAAATTGCAGCCGCCACCTCTGAAATCATCGCGAGGTTTGATGTGAAAGACTTGTCAATTGTGGAGCAAGACATTGCAGAGGTCATCGCTACTATCATGAAAGACGGGATAGCTACTTAGAAGAGACTAAATGTTTGAGGAAATGTAAATCAAGGTAATTTAAGGAATTGTGACTATCTGGCTTAATTCGCTGCGACTCCGAAGGATGGCCTACAAAGTTGAGCAATATTGTGTGAGTAACATGAGTAAGTACTGGGCAGCGATTATACAGCAATTGAAAAGGGCGACCGCCTACAGGGTGGACTTTTGGCTTCGCATGTTCTCAAGTACACTGCTACAGGTAGGGATCGCCTATGCCCTGTGGAGTTCCATCTTTGAGGCGAGCGGACGAACGACCATCGAAGGATTTACCCTTAGCGGAATGGTCACGTATTACATTCTAGCCGCCGGCTTTGATCGCATCGCCAGAGGCAACGAAGATCATGAGCTATCTCAAGAGATCTACGAAGGGGCTCTTACAAGATACCTACTTTTCCCGGTAAGGTTCTTTCGCTACAAGTTTGCTTTCCGCATCGCTGACACTTTCATTCACACGCTGCAATCGTTAATTGTGTTATTACCTCTTTATTTTTTCGTATCAGCAAGTGAGTTCTCTGTCTCGCTATCACAGGTCAGCCTTGCAGTTCTTTTTATCTTACTCGCAGTTCTTAACGAATATTTGATTGCCTCGTGCCTACAGCTTGTCGCCTTTTGGGCAGACAACGTTTGGAGCCTTATGGTTATTCACAGATTCTTTATTAGTTTTCTCGGAGGAACATTTATTCCGCTCAGCTTGTTCCCTGCGTGGGCACAGCAAGCAATCGAGTACTTACCATTTTGGACATTTGTGTCGGCTCCCGTAAAAATTCTTATGGGAGATGTCAGCGAAGGCCTGATTATTAAGGCATTGTTCGTATCGCTTTGCTGGCTGGCCGTGAACTCATTTATTTTAAACTTAGTTTGGCGCCGCGGTCGACTTATCTATACCGGAGTAGGGATTTGACGACACATCTACCTATTGAAATCAGAAGAACTCTGCCTATTGGAATTAGCAAATTTCTACATTCTGACACAGTTCGAAGCCTTGCCCCCCAGACAAAAGAGAGCGTTCCGTGGGCGGCTGGCGCCCTAAGAGAAAAATCGTCATGAAAAGATATCTTAGGCTTTACGCTTATTTCTTACAGTTCTCTTTTTCAAAGGCGATGGAGTTTCGAGTTGATTTCACTTTTCGAATCGTAATGGATTCGATCTATTACCTGATTCAGATCGCTTTGTTTAAAGTGATTTATTTGCACTCAGCAACTATTGGAGGATGGACAGAGCCGCAGGCGATGATCTTTGTTGCCTCCTTCCTACTTGTTGATGCTATTCACATGACTCTCTTTTCTACCAACATGTGGTTCTTGCCAGTATTCGTAAATAAAGGCGAGCTCGATTACTACCTCGTGCGCCCTGTTTCGAGTCTGTTTTTTCTATCGCTCCGGGAGTTTTCTGCAAACTCTTTTTTAAATTTGATTATGGCCGCGGGTATTTATACTTGGGCCGTGAATGAGTATCCGTATTCTTTGGGATTCCCAGATATAGCGCTCCATTTGGTACTTATTTTAAATGGTGTCTTCATTTTTTACGCCTTTAATATGTTTATGACGATCCCCGTTTTCTGGAGTCATTCCAATCGTGGCCTTCAACAGCTGGGCTGGCAACTCTACCAACTCGGTGAAAGACCCGATGCCATTTACAAGCAATGGATAAGAAGAATTCTGACCACGGCTTTGCCACTTGCGCTGGTAGCCTCGTTTCCGGCTCGCATACTGTTTTCTGAAGATCGCGTAGGACTACTTGTGCACACATTCGCGGTCACGATTGCAATGGCCCTTTTGCTTAAATTTCTGTGGCAGAAAGCTCTCAACAATTACTCCTCCGCTTCTTCTTAATTGAAGTAGACGCTTCTTCCCCAATAGTTTCTTGTAATAAAGTCGACCCGCTCTAGTTGGGTAGATCCAACAGTTTAAAGAAGCAGTTTCAAAGAAGCAATGACATCGTCAACATTTTTGACATAGTAAGGGGCACTAGTAGAGACGCCTTCGCCCACACGAACGCCCGTAATGTTTGGGTTTTGCATTTTAAAAACAAATTCATCCGTAATGTCATCACCGAAAAACAGAGCATGCTGCTTTTTGTAATGGCCCATCAACCAGACAAGGGCTTCGCCTTTATGCGGAAGCATTGCAGGGACGAGGTTCACAACGTGATATCCCTTAATGATTCGGGCGTTTCCCTCAAGCGCTTCGAGTCGATCATCGATTTCGCTTTCAACTTCTCTCTGCTCGTCAACCATTCCAAAGTGCACGGTAAATGACAATCCCTTGTTTTCAAGGATCAACTTCGGATACCTCTGTTTAAGATCCAAAAACAGTGCTTCCCACTTAGAAACAAGTTCTTTAACTTCTTCTTCATACTCCTCATGAGGCTTTCGGAGTGTACACTCCGCACCATGACTACCGACGGTGACAAACAAATCATCCTGCTGCAGTAGAAGCCCCAGGTCTCTGCGCATTCTTCCGGAAATGATCACGACCTGCCATTTCTTCATCAAATTTTTAAGAATAGCTTTGGTTTCATCTGACAACACAGCCGCCATCGGATCGCGCACGATTGGCGTGATTGTGCCGTCGTAATCAAGCCCAATCAGGGTAGAAGCCCGGTCAAGTTTCTTAAGAACCTCGCGCCCTTGAGGGCCCAGCAAATCAACTGGTTTTTCGCCGTCGGTAACTTTCATTGGTATTCCTTTTAACTTTTTGCTTCTAAACAAGAAGTTTCACGAGCTCATTCTGCCGTTTTACCTGCAGGCCATCAAGAAGCATCGTACCGGCCCAGCGATAGATATTGTACTCTCTGATTTGATCTCGCAGATCTCGCATTCTCTCTCGAACCTCTTGTTGTGGCATGACAAGCGCTTCTTCTAGGGCTCTTGCCGTTTGATCTATATCGTAAGGATTTACAATGAGAGCTTCTGCAAGCTCTCGGGCCGCGCCAGTAAAAACACTCAAAATAAGCACTCCGGAGTAATCATCTCGGGCCGCACAAAACTCTTTGGCAACCAAGTTCATACCATCATGCAAACTGCTTACATAACAGAGATCGGCAGCCCGAAAAAATCGAAATACCTCTGAAGCATCATGGTGCCGATATCGAAGTATAATTGGCGGAACTCCCAAATCATTTTTGAACCTCTCATTGATTCTGTCTTTAAGCTCCATGACTTCTTTGGTGAATTCATTGTAAGCTCTAATTTGTGCACGCGACGGTGCTGCAATCTGCACAAAGGTCAAGTGTCCGATCCATTTTGGTTGAAGCTCCAGCAATCTTTCAATGGCCAGAAACCGCTCAACAATTCCTTTAGTATAGTCGAGTCGATCAACACCAACGCCAAGACGAACACTTTCTGGAAGTCCCAATTCGCTGCGCACGCTTTTTCTTGCTACATCAACCGATGGTTGATTTTCTAGCCACCTTGGGGGCCACTCAATAGAAATAGGATAAGCTTGAACTCCGGTGACCTCGCCTTTTCGCGTAACAGCCGAAAGTTCTTTATCGATGCGGCATTCAAGGTTTCTATCTACAGTTTCTAAAAAATTGTTGCAGTGAAATCTTGTGTGAAATCCGATTATGCTGCTACCAAGCAAACCCTTTAGGAGTTCCTCTTTATAGGGGCAAATAGAAAATACCTCTGGATTGGCCCAGGGAATATGCCAAAAGGTGATTATCACGGCATCAGGAAGCTTTTCGCGAACCATCTGGGGAAGCAAAGCAAAATGGTAATCTTGCACGAGTACAATAGGATCTTTTGACTGAGCCTCTTCAACAATTGCCTCAGCAAACTTTGCATTGACGGCTTTGTATTGCTGCCAGTCTTGAGCACGAAAAATCGGCCGAGTATGAGCTAAATGACAAAGTGGCCAAAGTCCCTCATTGGCAAATCCAAAATAGTAGCCTTGCTCTTCTTCTGGCGAGAGCCAAACCCGGCGCAAGACGTACTTGGGATCCTCTGGCGGCACAGAAACATGGTCTTGCTTGTCCACGACTTCGTTATCAGCATTCCCGCTGCCATGAGCAATCCAAGTACCTGAACAAGCTCTCATAATCGGCTCAATCGCAGTGACCAAACCACTTGCGGGATGTAATACTTCGATCTCGCCACCGTCGTCGCTTCTTGAATGGATGTAGGGCTCTCGATTAGAAACTACGATAACCTGCCTATCTGCAAGCTCCCCGCGCACGACATCCTTGAGAGTTTCAGGGTTCCAGAATAGCAGACTAGCATCGAGGGTGTTGGACCGCTTTCTTTCGTACTGAGCAAAGAGACTTCTGAGTTCCTTTTGAAATGGAGCTACTTGTGCGGAGCGCACTGACTCCCTCGACGGCTTTTTAGACGTGTCACGCAGCGCTTGAAGAATATCTGCTAGGCGCCTACGCAAAACAATTTTTAGCGCACCAACAAATGCCACTCCCAAAACGAGCACTGCTGCGGAAATCAAAATTATTTTTTGAGCCCAGTAAAGGAACTCATTGTTTGTATTTTCAAAAAACATTGGACTCTCACTGTATAAGACATAAAACTAGAATTGAGTAGAAGACTTTGCTCAAGGGTACCATTTGCATGGTAATATAGCTGTCCATACTCTTGTTAGTGTAAATTATTTCATTTTAGGTGTGCTGAATGTATCCTCTCGGAATCGTCGGAAATTGCAATGTATCAGCCTTTGTCAGCCTCCAAGGCAGCGTCGATTGGCTTTGTATGCCGCGGCCAGATTCTCCACCGATTTTTGGCGGGCTCATCGATTCCGATGGTGGCAAGTTTGAAATCACACCGGTCGGAAAGTACGAAAGCACTCAATTTTATATGGAGAACACGAACATCCTCGTGACGGAGTTTCGTCTTCAGGATGGTGGTCGTTTTCGTATCGTCGATTTTTGCCCACGTTTTCACCAATTTGGGCGCATCTTTCGACCTCAAGCTCTCTATCGAATCGTCGAGCCAGTTGAGGGCACGAGCCGTATTCGCGTAAACTTTAACCCCATAAATGGCTGGAGTAAGCAGACTCCTCATCGAAGCCAAGGCAATTCACATTTGCGCTATAAAATGTCTGAAGGGGTTTTGCGCTTATCTACAAATGCACCAATTACTTACGTCAACGAGCAAGCTCCATTTCACTTAGATAAGCCACTTGTTTTTACGCTGACATGGGATGACTCGATACGCGATGATTTGCTCTCAAATGCTTACACGCAGCTCACAAAGACACGCTTGTATTGGGAGCAGTGGGTTCGCCACTGCAATATTCCGTTTCTCTTTCAAAAAGAAGTTATACGATCCGCTTTAGCACTCAAACTCAACTGTTTCGAAGATACCGGCGCCATTCTCGCTGCCCTTTCCACGAGCCTACCCGAAATTGTTGGCAGCGAGAGGAATTGGGACTATCGCTTCTGTTGGTTGAGAGATGCTTATTTCTTTTTGTCTGCATTTCGCAATATTGGCCATTTCGAAGAAATGCTCGGATTCATGAATTTTCTTTTGGATTTGGTTTACACCGCTGACTCTGAGCGACTTGGTCCGGTTTACAGCTTGGATCTTAAAAAGCCTCTTCCGGAGTATATTCACGACAATTGGACTGGCTACCAAGGATCCAGCCCTGTGAGATCAAACAACCAAGCCGGCGAACATGTGCAGAATGACATTTACGGAGAGCTCCTACTTACCTTGGCGCCTATATACTATGACGAAAGATTCATCGACCTAAGAACAAGTGAACACTCTCACGTGATTTCTCGGCTTATTGGGCTTGCTATTGACTCCGTCGGACAAGTAGATGCCGGGCTGTGGGAGTTAAGAAATCAATCTCTCGAACACACATTTACAAACCTTATGTCTTGGGCCGGCTTAAACAGATTTCGAGTCTGCGCGGAGCAATCGCGCATCCAGCTGGAATTAAACAAGATTACACAAGCTGAGGAGCTCGCTCTTGATCGACTCGCAAAAAGCCAACACGAAGGCGTGCTGACAAACTCACCAAATGATTCTACTTTTGACGCTTCGTTGCTTCTAGCAACTGTACTTCGTTATCCGAATGACCAAACAAATAGAAAAACGGTAGACAAAGTTATTGAACGGCTTGGCAATCCGCAGACTAAGGGCTTTGAATATTTACTCTATCGATACAGAAGAGCTGACGACTTTGGAACTCCAAAACATCCTTTTGTGGCCTGCTCATTTTGGTTAGCCGAAGCTTTGTCTGCACTCGGAGAACACAAACGAGCGAACATCGCATTCGAACAAGCTCTAAGCACGGCTAATCACGTAGGGCTTTTCTCGGAGCACTTCGACATCCACACAAAAACGCAGACGGGTAACTTCGCGCAAGCGTATTCACATGCAGCTCTTATCAATGCAGCCTTCCGATTGAGTCCTCCATGGAGCCACATACTCTGACTGTGGCGTTGATCGTGGCTTTTCGGTGCTACAATATCTCTCTCAGATTGTGCCCATCTAGGTCGTGTGACCTGTTACGCACTAGCTTGCAGCCTGGTTTCGAATCGGAAAATCTTGCCAGTAAAAACAGTAGAACCCCGCGTTCATGGATAGAACGCGTTCACAAATATAAGTTCTAATATGAGTTCTAAATTTATTCAGAAACAATGAAACCACTAGGTTCAAGTTCGTCTTCCCATTCTTTTTCGTAAGTGACAAAGATTTTGCTTCCTTTGACCGGAGGACGGGCGAACTTAATTCTACGACCTACAACTTCAAAAGAAATTTCTTGCTCTGGAACAAGCTGAACTTCTACTGTAGAAGCGACAGGTGCAAACTTGAGTTCAAAAGAATTAATGAGTCTACGAATTTGATCACCAATTCGAGCCATCAGATGCGCATAATCGGTTTGACAAATACTTGCTGTACTTCCGCCTGTTAGTCTTGCAGCTTCTGCGAGAAGCACTCCAAAATACGCTTCAACTCCGGTTCGGTTCTGCTCTGCGAGACACGCGGTGTCGCCGGGCTCGATTACAATCGAGTATATTGCAAAAGCTTTTTCCACTCCAAATGCACCATACACGGCGTTAAGAACATCTTCACCTTTGGTGGCCTTTGATGGGCCTCGGCTCAACTCATCCTCGTCACTTAAAATAACTGCCGCAAAATCAGAGTTATCTCTAAAGAAGCCTGCGTTGTGACTGTTTCGCTGACGAATCACATCGATAATTGCTCTCAACGGCTGCTCGTTAGAGCTTGGACAATCATAACCTCCTGAGCAGCCTTGAGTTTCTGGGCGTTGGACGGTTGCGCGAAACACTTTTTCAAGGTCATGGGTTCTCGGAGTGAGTATCTTTTCTTTAGAGCGACCTCCGAGCCTTAACAACTTCCCATTAGTAGAGTGGGGCCCTAAACTCAGGTCAGTCGTTGTCACACCAATCTGCCAATCAACATCTCGAAGTTGATCCGCAAAGCTGGTGAATCTTTGACCAAGTCGTGCCTGCTCGTATTCCATTGAAACAGAATTGTCCGTGACAAACAAAATGTCGGCTCTTTCGCCGTTGGGATTCTGTTGAAACTCTTCGGTAATTTTTTCTGCAGGAACTGGAATAACATCGGGTGGTGGTTGTGGAGTTGTAGGTTCATCAACTGGCGGCTCAACGACTACTGGCGGCTCAACGACTACTGGCGGCTCAACGACTACTGGCGGCTCAACGACTACTGGCGGCTCAACGACTACTGGCGGCTGCACAACTACTGGAGGTGCAACTACCACCGGAGGAGTCTCCATCACAGGAGGAGTCGCTGGCTGGTTAGGAGGCTCACTTGGCGGAGTACCTTGATGGGACGGCACGTCGTTGCCCCCCCCTGAGGCGTCTGTATTCTGCGAAGCGATCGTTCTTGCCTTTTGAAACTGCACGGGTGAAGAGCAACCTGCACCAAGCGTTAAACTGACAATAGCTACTAGCGGAATGATCCTGAAAAAATATTCATCACTTTGATCAAGTTTTCGGTCCATATAAATCTCCCCTGACTCCTATGCCTCCTTTCATTGCAATCAGTGGACCAAATTCAAATTTCGCAAAACCGATCAAAATCTAATTTTTTTATTGGATCTAAATTGAGAATTTGTACAAAGAAAATGCAAAAGACAGCAAATACACACTGGCTGCGGGTTTCCGGCCGCCATATGCAGGCCTAAGGTCTAGCTCCCAATTCTAAACTATTTGTCGAATCGTTTCATATGGAACTTTTCTCGACACAAATCGATTGATTTCGACAAGGCACGAGTATCGTGCAAAGGCTGGGCACTTTTTGAACATCAAAATCATTTCTCTCTACATGTTCGACACTAAAACTAGAGCTCTTTGAGTCAAGCGTATTGGATCAAAAATGAAATGTTTTAGATTTTAAAAAGTAAATCACGCCTCAAAATTTAGGGCAATATGCCCACTCTTTTGCTTTATAAATAAGGGCTCGCAAGCCGTGCAAATCCATCTCGAATTCGATTTAAAAGCGGCCGCCGACTAAATGAGCTAAGTGTAAGTCGGCGTGCTGAATGCCACTTCTTTTCGAAAATCTGTGAAAACCTCTGGCAAGCTGCCTCTCCTGCTATTTCCACATTCAGCTCGAAATTTAATCGGAGACTCCGTGGATCCCAGTTCGCGCTTCCCACTGTCGCCCACACTCGATCGACAATGAATAGCTTACTATGATCGAAAGGTTTCGGTGTAAGCGCGACTTCAACACCAACTCCGAGAAGAGCATCTATAAAGTGGTTCATCGCCCAACCCACAAATCTAAGATTATTATTTTTTGGAAGTAAGACCCTTACCCGCACCCCCGATACAACAGCCAACCTGAGCGAAGAAAATAAACTCGCGTTGAGAATCAGATAGGGCGTCAATATATCGACCGTAGTTTTTGCGTTTCTTAAGGCATACAATAATAACATTTCGATCTTCTCTATATCTTTACCCGGGCCATCAGGTATAGCCCTACCAGAGAAAGGCAAGCCTCTATCAAGTGCTTGATCCGTTTGCGCGCTCTCTTTAGCAAGTAGCTCGTTCTTATCAGTATTTGTTTCAACGTTTTTGCCAACATTGTGAAGCGGCGAACCTAGAACAACCGACGCGTGGTCTGTGGAAATTTCGAATTTTTCTCCGCCGGAGAAAATCCAATCGGCTAAAAATACTTCTGCCAACTGAAAACAAACCGGCCCGCGAATTAAAAA
Organism: Bdellovibrionales bacterium CG10_big_fil_rev_8_21_14_0_10_45_34; assembly: GCA_002778785.1. GTDB lineage: Bacteria > Bdellovibrionota > Bdellovibrionia > Bdellovibrionales > 1-14-0-10-45-34 > 1-14-0-10-45-34. Next base: position 71,980 of record PEZS01000013.1, read on the forward strand.
ATGCAGATCAAGAATAGACTGTTTCGATTTAATGGTTTCGTCATGGCCGTCTCGAACATTCATGCCGCCCGTGAACACGAGTTCATCATCGACAATCAAAAGCTTTCTGTGATTGCGCAAATTAAAATAGTGAATTGTGCCCGGTTTAAAAATTGGAAGAAACGTGCGGCTCTCAAGGCCTGCCTTTTTAAGAGAGCCCACAATTGAGGGCCAAGTATATCTTCGCCCCACATCATCCAGCAAAATACGAACTTTCACGCCCCTCGTCTGCGCCGCAGCCATAGCTTCGATAAGCCGCTTTGCCACTTGCCCGTTGTCAAAGATATAAGTGCACAGATGAACCGTATGCTTAGCCCCCTCGATGGCCTGAAGCATTGAAGCGTAGACTTCCGAACCCTTTTCGTAAGCCTCAATGGAGTTCTGCTTTGTAATTTCGAATTCGATAGGAAGGCCGCGCGTCGCTAGCATTTCGGCTTTGCGAGCTACGCGGTTAATACCGAGCAATAAATAGAGCAGCGTACCTACGCCCGGAAATACGAGAGCAAAAATTATCCAGCTAGCGGCAGACTTAGAATCTCTTTTATGAAGAGCTATATGAGTTGCCGTTGCGAAGGCGACTGAATAGAGCGCCACCCCCCAAAAAGGGACAATCTGAAAATCCATTTACTTAGGTTAGCCGTTTTGCGCCATTTCGCAAGTTCTGCCGACATGGCCAAATTAAGCTGAATCTTTCACTAAGAGCTTTCGCTTAACTGCCACCGCGACAAATCCGACATAAATGAAATGGCAGAGTACAAACAAAGAAACTTCTTTCACTCCGCCAACTCCAAAACCGTAGGTGTGAAGGCCCGCTCCCAATACATAGTTAACTCCAAACCAAGCCATAATCACAAGACCAAAGCTAACTACCGAAGACGCAATAAAACCAAATGTCTTCAGCCAACCAGCTAGTCTGCCATGTAACACAGCGACATACCCCAAAAGCGCAATCAATGCCCAATTCTCTTTAGGGTCCCATCCCCAAAATCGTCCCCAAGAGTAGTCCGCCCATACTCCCCCTAAAATCGTACCTGCAGCCAACAAGACAACGCCAATCATCAGAGCTCGGTAAATGGCGCGCGAAATATCTTGAATAATAGGATCGTGATCACGCTTTCCTTTAAGGTAATGAAAAAGACCGATGTCCCCTAATACAAAGGCCACAAAGAATGCTCCATAAGAAAGAGTGATTGTTAACACGTGAACTGTGAGCCACAAATTACTTCTGAGTACCGATTCGAGCGGCTGAATCGAAGGATCTAGCACACTAGGAGCAAGGTCCGCTGTGATCAAGCAGACGACAGCGACTATCAATGACGAAAGCACAGTCAACGTCGAAAACTTTTTCGAACTATTCTGTGCCTTCTTAGCTGATTTTGATAAAGCGATGATCCCGCCAAATACGACAGCTCCCCAAGCGACCCAAACAACCGACTCATACATATTTGATACAGGCGGCCGGCCCGTCAAAAAGACTCTGAGGGCAAATCCGTAACTGTGAATCAAAAAAGCGATGCCAGTAAAAAAGAGAGAAAACGTAAAGAGGCCTCTTTTGTCAAAAATCCAGCTAGCTAAAACGAAACAAGCAGCAAGAGCATAGAGAATCCATGCCCATTTAAAAGGATGAAACTGGTTGTAATGAACCTCTGCTCGGATCAGTGATTCGTCGGCGTAACCTGCGGGATTGATCGCACGAGCATTCGAAATAAGCACTTTCACTGACCCGTCTAGGTTTGCAGCACTTCCCGTTTTGATGGCTTCAACAAATGCGCTCGCAAATGCAGAAAAGTCCGCAGCCGAGCTGTCGTTGGCTTTTGAAACTTCTGCAACAGACACCCAAGATGTGTTTTGAGAAGCCGAAAATTCATCGTGGTCACTGCCAGTCACCTCCGTCTCTACTCTTGGCCAAAACTTGAGAGCATGCCCGCTTGCAACCATCGAAAAGAGATTTATCTGACTATCTAAAAGCTGAACGGCCTGATCAAACGGCAGCAATTTTTCTTTGTTCTGGCGCTTTGCTTGCACATCGCTCACCAAAGAGAGCCAGATAGAGCTCTTTTGCATGACTTCACTCAGTGTAAATAGCGACTTATCTTCGTTAAGCTCAAGTCGCGCCTTCAGCGGTTTATTATTGATCTTAAACATCTCAACCTGCGACCAATGTTCCGGAACAAAGTGCCAGGTCAAAACGACCTCATTTGCGCTTTTTGAATTGTAAGTGTCTTTTCCGTAGATGAGCCGAAGCGCCTCACGTGCAAACGAATCGAAGGGTTTGATGCGTCCGCCATCTTGAAGCGGAATCTGACCAATTGCCGAAAAGTCTTGCGCGCAAGTTAACGAGCAGGTGAACAACAAGCTTAAACCAATATAAGCTGCAACGGTCTTTTTGCCGAATATCGTTTTCAAAGAACGAACCATGTTTGAAAAGTCTGTCATTTTAGTCTCCTTAAAAAGAGCATTGCAGAGCCAACCACCAATAATAAAGACCCGAGGTACTTCCAAAACCTGCCAGGATCTTTATTTACTGACAACACAGAGGCCACTGGCCTACCGACTGAGTCCTCCTGAAAACTTGCTTGATAAAACGTAAAGCCCTCATGCTTGAGCGGTTCATTCATCGAAATGACTGAGGCGCCAAGCCCCGGAACTAATACTTCACTCTCGTAACTTTTGGCTCTCATTGTGCCCTGATAGCGGCCAATGCGAAACTCCTTGAGCTCAACGTCAAACCCAAGATCTAACCTGCGGTTACCGTAGGTTAGAATGTATCCGAGATCATTTGTAAACATTCGTGCACCGCTATTAAGCCCCACCCATTGGGACTCTCCGGCAAATTCGATTTCAATCGCTGACGTAGTGACTTCACTAGGACGCTCTCGTTTTTCAAACTCGACCACCCGCTCTGCGGGTGCGATGAGATCAAGAAGTTTAAACTCGAAACCCATCCACGGCAGCATTACTCCTTCGTTGACTTTGAGTTTTGCGACTTTCAAAGGAGCGCTAGAATCCTTCGTTTGAATGGCGTAACCGAGCACGTTATCGGCGGCTAGCCACACCCACAACGCGTTGACGCCTAAAGATTTTACCATCGCAGTCTTAGCTTCTGATTCACTAGAAACCAGACTGACCTTAAGAGGTCCGAAAGACTCCGAGGATTCTAGTTTGCCGTCGTAAAAGACCCAACGACTCACCTTCGCTACAGGGCCCACTAATGCGAAGCTCATCGCAACAGAGGGTTCTTTTTTGTCAGAGATTTTGTAAGTCTCTTTTCGGATGGCATAAGGATAGAATTGTCGAATCTTTAGTTTAGGAATGTCGCTTCCGATATCAACAACTAACGGATCTTCTAGTGTTGGCGGCGACTGAAGAAACTCAGCTGACTGCTGGTGAATCTGGCGGAAGGAGTCCCCTCCGAGCGAAGCGTACACTCTGAGATCGATATCACTTGTGGAGACCCATCTGTTAGTCTCACCGATGTTAAGAACTAAAGATCCATCTACGCCCGTCTGCTTTGTCACCCATGCACCGACAACTATCGTCACCAAACCTAAGTGAGCTAGCAAAAAGGGGATGTGTCGCTTCTTCCAGGGCCATCTGTCGAAGGCAACACAGACGAGGTTTGTGACAAAAAGAGCTAGCACTCCGATCATCCACGGCGAGTGGTACACGAGCACCTTTGCTGTGTGTGCGTCGTACTCAGCTTCTACAAATGTTCCCCACGCAGAGACGACTCCCATTGCCACTATCACAATCACGGCAAGTTTGATTGAAGCTAAGAATGCGAAGGTTTTTTCAAGGAGACCAATACCGATTCGTAGATATTCCTGAGCCCTGCTAATTCGATGTAATGCAGGTCCTTCTAGCTGTTGTGTTTCGTCGTTCTCTTGCACTTTATTGCTTCCCTCTCGGACTTCTCTCGTCACGAAGACCTCATGGTTAGAATGGCTTGCCTGCCCGCCTTGGCTCCGTGGCAATGGCCGCATGGATTTGCATGACGGCCTTTTGAACTACCAACTGCAATTGCTTCGCCTTCTCGGGTAGAAGCTGTTTGGTTTCTTCATCCATGTAGAGCGCACGGTTTAATTCCACCTGAATGCAGTTTTGACCAAGCTTTGGCTTACCATAGGTTTCTGTGATGCGACCACCAACATATGGCCAGTTTTCTTTAATTGTTAATCCCGCATTCGTAAAAGATTGAACGACAAGGTCCTTGAAGTGTTTCGAACAGCTCACACCATTGAAATCACTTACTACAGCATCGGCCCTTCTCTCACCGGGATCACGATGTTCCTTCGTGCCCACTGAAGGCATGCTGTGAGCGTCTAAATGATACACCTGCGTAAAGCCTTTCTCAAAAAAACTCTTATATTGGGATCTAACTTGCTCATGAAAAGGCTCAAAGTGCTCAGTAACAATTTTTTGAAAAACCTCACGACTAATGGGCTGATCGAGTAGTTTCTGCCCCTTCGTAGTTATTTGCCAAATAAAGCCTCGTCGGTGCGAGGGCTCATTTGCTGCGCCCTCGACAGAATTGGCATCCACATCTTCTGGGGAACGATTCAAATCACAAAAATATCTGTGCCAGGGAGTAACAACAGATGGGATATCAAGGTCTTCGATAACGGGTCGATAGAGCAGGTCGACAAAACGGTCAACATCACACATCTGTATTCGTTCATCCAGGCCTTGCAACCAGGTAGCTGCGGGAGGAATTCTCTCTCCAGAATGTGGAATCGAAATAAAAAAGGGAATTTTAGAGTCCAAGACTGAGCTATCTCCTTCTACTTTTGGATTAATTTGTGCTCTACTGACATCATGAGGTCAACATGAACTCTGGTGTAAGAAAATCAGCCATCTATACACGCTCAGGCGATCAAGGGATGTCATCGCTCATTGGAGGCCAAAAAGTCTCTAAAAACCATTATCGACTAAGAGCCTACGGATCACTTGACGAACTCAATAGCTTTCTGGGTTTGGCGCATGTCAAATGTGAGTTTTCTGAGATTGGTGAGCAGGTTTTGGCTATTCAATCAGATCTATTTGTTATAGGGAGCCATTTGGCTTGCGAGGATGCGGCTTTAAGTGCCAAGCTTCCGCAATTGTCTGAAGATCGTATCTCGGTGATCGAAAGAGACATCGACAAATTTGACGCGACTCTTTCGCCTTTGAAGAATTTTATTTTACCAGGTGGCAGTGAAGGGTCGGCTCTCCTGCACGTTTGCCGCACCATTTGCCGTAGAGCCGAGCGAGAGATTGTTGCAATGCATGAAAGCGAAAAAACTGACGTCAGATATGTGGAGTACCTCAATCGACTCAGTGATTACCTTTTCGTGGCAGCACGGGCCGAAAACCAACATCGAAATGTGAAGGACACCGTATGGAATCCTTAGCTTTTCACCGTCGGTTATTGAATGTGCCAAATAGCCCACCCGTAAGCGACTTTGCGGATTTACCCGCCTACAAGCTTGTCAGCTTTCGGGCTTGGTAGCAGGGGTTTGCAATTTTGTTAGTTTGCGCGCCTAAAAGTTTCCTTAGCCTGCCAACGCGCGACAGCAACTGAATAGAAATAAGGGGACTTCCATGTCTACACCGGATGCAACTAACCAGGTCAGCCAAGTACATGAAGGCCAAACAATGGAACGCTGGCAACCGTTGACGCTTTTTAAAGCAAGAGAGTCTGATGATGCAGAACTTTGCCGATACTGGAGTCAGTTAAAGTGGTCATCTTCGGTAGACATACTTAAAGAGAGACGTCCTCCTTTTTTTTCTCATTACAGGCTTCAAACCGACGACTACGACAGTTATTTGCTGAGAGACGAAAAAGAAATCGTCGGTATGGGTAGTTTTCTTTTTCGAGAAGGTCTTGTGGGCGGGATGCCCGAGACAATTGGCTTTGCCACTGACCTTTCGATTTCTCACGACCGACGAGCCATCACCACATGGGCACAGCACTTTTTACCTGTGCTGCGAGGATCGACCGAACCACGCGGCTGCCGTTATGTGTTCACAGTTTTCGGCCCGGGCCAGCTGAATTCATTTAATTCACTTATCCGCCCGCGAACTCCTAAAAGAGCAATGCCCAGATTCTACTTGGTTCGAAAATTCAAGGCTGTAAGCATTCACGGTTTTATGCCTTTCGTAAAACCTGTAAAGGCTATTCATGTACGTAATGCTGATATCAATGACCTAGAGGTTTTATCGGATTACTTAAAGAGAAAGTCGTCTGCCCATTTGATGGCTTTCAATTACAACGCAGACTTATTGAATGAACGGTTTCGACGATGGCCCAATTTTTCAATTTCTGACTTTCTTATGGCATTTGACGGTAAGAAAAACTTGATTGGTTGTGTAGCGCCCTGGCAGAACACATCAACGGTGAAATACCATATCGACAAAGTAACAGGCTTTTCACTCACTCTGCAGAGCACGTTTTTTTGGACTAGTCTTTTAGGGATCACAAATAGGTTTCCAAAAACGAATTCAGAAATTCCTTTTTCTCATCTGACCCATTTTTATTATGAAAATCCAGATGTCATGATGTCTTTGGCCTACCATGCATTTCGTGCACAATCTAATAGCCTCGCTCTTATCTATCCAAGTTTTCAAAATTCATTGAGAAATCTACCGCCCAGTGGCTGCATCCGTACCGAGCTGCCCTTTTCACTCTATGTGATGATGCCACCGGAAGCAGATTTGCCAGGCTTTCTAGGCGGCGGCGAACTCACTGCAGATCCTGACATTGAACTCGCCTTGATTTGAGGTCGCCTGGCAGTTTTCCTTAGAACATCCCATTGTGCGTAGGTGATTCCATCTTTTTTGTATTTCTAGGTGCGGTTGGGGTTGGGGTGTCGGTGAGCTGAGTACGTTTCCAGACATTGAACTCGCTTTGACTTGAGGTTGTGGGGATGGTGCGGCGAACCACTTAAGATCAGTATCTGGCGGGAATATAGCTTGCGCGTTGTAGAGTGCGGAAATCATTGGCTGCTTAGTCTAAAAATATCAGTTTTCATCGTCGGGTTTTCATATTTTCGTTCAGTGATCTAGTTGCACAGCGATCTAGTTGCTCAGTGATCTAGTTGCTCAGTGATCTAGTTGCTCAGTGATCTAGTTGCTCAGTGATCTAGTTGCTCAGTGATCTAGTTGCTCAGTGATCATCCTGTGCGGTGACTCTCCTGCTCCAGCACCTTCTGTTCATTGATATTCTTGTCCAGACATCCTATGGCTCGGCTTTCATCTTCCTGCTCAGCAACTCCCTTGTGCAAGGACTTCTTGCTCAGCAATCTTCTCGTTCATTAAACTTTTTGTTCAGTGATTGTCTCTTTTCTTAAATTAAAAGGTAGCGGTACCATAAATATTTAATAACACAAAGCATTCGGAGTATTACAAGGTTGCAGAGTCCCGTGTTTTAACTTATCATTCCTCATCTCTGACGTAGGACAAAACACGAATGAAATCTAAGGGTGAGAGTTTGAATACACGATTTAAGAAAAAGCATTCAGATTCGAAAAACGCACCATTCAAAGTTGTTTCATCTAAGAAACAACATGAGAATTCTACCTGCAAAAGTCTCCTTAGTGTTTCAGGTAAAAACCAACTCGTGGATGCGGATGCGAAACCATCTAAACTCAGGCGTGTTTCGCGAAAAAAACAACTTGTTCTGATCAAGGAACCACGGCCAGACACGAAGCTTTGGTGGATTGAAACTCAGCACCAATACGGCGGTTCGCTTCACTACAGAAAGGTAAAGCGACCTTTTGATACGACCAAGCTTATTCATACTGTTTTTAAGGCGAAACTTGGTAAAAATATCTGGTTTACCAAAAGCCAAGTATCAATCGGGAGACTTTTAGAAACTGCTGCCAAAAGATACAAGCTAAAGCTCAAAGACAAAGCGATCAATAAAGATCATATACACCTTCTCATTGAACCTAATCAATCCCAACCCTACGATGAAGCCCGCAGGGAGTTTCTTAGATTCCTCAGGTTTTTTGCAGCACAAATGGCCCGAAAATACGAAGAAATTCACAAGCGCCTCGGACTGAAGAAATCCCAAGATTTTTGGATCGCAAGACCGTTCACTAGGCTTGTCGGATGGGGCCGAAAAACCCTTACTAACATCCGCAACTACTTTGAGAAAAACCGCAACGAAGCCGCCGGTTTCGTCACCTTCACACCTAGAAAACACAGACTAAATGCATTTTTAGCTAAATGGCAAACCCAAGCACAGAAACTGGGCAACACTAGTTGATTGCAGTATAGGCCCAGGTGCGGAATTTGAAGACACTTGCTAACTCTTCCCTCCAGAGTTTTGGTCGAAATACAACGACTTAGGCGAAATGACAGCCCACCCAGCCCTTGGTATAAGGATTGCTAAATACGTAGTTTATTAACGAAGAACCTCTCGGTGAAATCCTTGCTAGCCCTTATGTTTCTTCTCAGTTCGATATCTGCCCATGCGACAGACAGCTTGGGTCAACAAATTAAATTTTATACAACAAACGGTAAACCCAAGTTTGGTGTTCAAACCGCTGAAGGTATGTTTGTAATCACTTTTTCAGTAAAAGCTTATGACATCACTAAAAACGAAATGGTAACAAATGTAGCCATTCAATTTGTGAACAAAATCACAGGAGCAAAGTTGTCTGATTGGAAAGAGGTTTTTAAGTCTCAAGGGTCAAGCATGGTCGGTACTTTTGCATTCACCGCCTCGCTTGCAAATGTAGAGGCAACTCGTTTCCATAAATCGTTGCGATCTGGTGCGATAAAGATCTCTGCTTTGAACCGGGACGAAATTGTTTCTTCAACATACATTGATCTTGGCTCCTACTGCGACTCCGCTAGCAATCATTTTTTAGATCTCGAAACTGGCAAACAAGGTTGCCCGTCTAAATAATCCTTCAACAGAATAACAATGCGAAGTGATCAAATACCCCTACCTGCCCCGGCCAATGCGGCAAACTTTTATCAGTCAAAGCTTTCAACCAATGCCGCTGTAGTGAAAGTAAGCACAGTTCAAGTTCTCCACAGAGACCAGACAGGAGCTCTTCCCGAGGCCAACACCTCAGGAATTTTTCGGTGTTGGGTAGCTGCTTTTTTAGAGAGGCGGCAAGCCAGAAGAAACTTTGCGCGTCGCCAAAGCCGCCCTTTACAAACTTTAAATGGAAAACGACCCGTTTAGACTCTATTAGTCTAGGCACTTTTGGGTGTGGTTTAATACGACTAGATCGATACTAGCTACCTTCGAACTAAGTGAGATGCGAACGTTGGCACTGTTTATGCTCTCTTGGTGTGGGTAAGGAGCGTATTTACTATGAACCCATCAAATACTTTTAAACAAATTGTACTTCCTATTTCCACAGCCATTTCCATGACGGGCGCCGCTCTCACTCTTAACGCCGCTTTAATATCCGGCGCGAATGTAGCGGCTCGAAATATTAACGAATTTTCTGCGCTAAACGGCATTAAAAGCACTGCTAATGCTTTAAATCCAACAATAGCTCGTGATTTCACTACTCAACCACCTCCACCCGCCATTCCAAGGAGCGCACCTAAACCTGCCATCTCGAAAAAGACTACAAAAACTTCTGTCAAACCCGCGTCTACTGCAAAAAAAATTGCAATCCAACGGCGACAAAATCAGTCACTTCGTCAAGTTCATATACAGATTCTCGAGCGAATTTTACCCACTCCTCATTTAGGTTTTGCAAGGCCACTTGATGCGAATTCATCAGGAATTGGCGGCGCAAACAACAACCCCATAGTTGATTTGGATGGCCCAGGATTCTATGAGGGGTTTGACCCGATCACTGGCAAAAACTGTTATGTTACAGTCTTCTACGGGCATACAACAAAATCACCAAACGGAATAGACATCCGCATCGATCGAACTTACAAAGTTTCTGCTTCTATTTATAGAGAAGATAGCGAAACCCTCCCTCAGTCTACACCGCTGGCTGCGGCAACATCAAACTGCTCCGAGAAATCTTATGGAGACACAAGCGTATACCCTTTTACTGGCGGATCGACAGAATGTGACACGGCTTCAGTAGCGAACTCAGGAAATCCTTCCGTAGCATATTCAGGAGCAACTTCATCAATGAATACGTCAACAACCGGAAGCATAGCTTCAGCCAGTTCTCAAGAACTAGTGAAAGAGCCTGTAATCTCCGCAACTAAGCTTGCCTCATTTGAAGCAACAGGTTTTGAGTATCAATCTGCCGAAATGCGAAGGACGCAGCGCTGGACTCAGCAAGTTGGTTCGGGATCTGCAAAACTTTTGGAGAACAAAACGAAGTCGCGACTCGAAGTAAGAAAAGTGAAACGCATTAGCAACTCCGTAGTTGAAAATTGGTACATGGTGATGATAGATCCCGGCACGTCAGCTACCCTAGCTTCGACGACAGAACCCAGCAGAAATGAAAGATCTTTCTGTTATGTGAGTCACGAACAGGTTCATGAAAACCAACGTCAATTGATTGGTCTTCGCAAGAGACCCAAATTGTAGAACGACGCTCTATTGTAGCGGACAGGCATGAAATCCTTCAGCTCGAATCGTCTGCTTTGTACGCTCTCAGCCAAGAGGTAGGGGCTCGGGGTGTAGGGGTCATTTATCACCAGTCAGAGGGTGCGCGCTTCACACAAGCCGAAATGGCATTTTTAAAGGCCCTTCTAGAGTCTAAAGGCCTTTGATGTCCTTCGGTTCGCCTAAATTCAGTAACTAGACTAGTGTCGTGTCGAGTGCCGAAATACCATGAGCTAAACTCCCAATTTTGTTAAGCTTTTCATAGGACTCTTGATCTTTAAATCAGGTAACCGCCAAGCAGCCAAAAGATGTCTGCACCTGGCTTAAGGTCAAACAGTCATGAGGGAATCTGGAGAGCCGATTCGTGTAACTACAAACGTACACATTCTGCTTACTCCCAACTCTAAGGATGGGATCTTTGATTGAGCATCTGGGATAAGCTTCGCTGGAGCAAACGACTCAACTTACCTTCTGAAACTAAGTTGAATACTCCTGCTTCTGCAACCGCAAACCAACTGGCCTCGCAGCTTCGGCGCTTATCAACTCCAGCGGTTGCAGTTTTTTTGGCTTTTGTTGTAGCTGAACTTTCCATTCTCTATATCAGAGATCAATTTCTTCCCACGTCAGCCCCACCGTCAACTCCGGTTCAAGCAAGGCAGGCAACTACTCGGCCCCGCTCTAGTTACAATATCATCACGCAAAGAAATATTTTTGATTCCGACGGTGTCATCCCCGATGCCCTGTCAGTGTCTGAACAACAAGAGCTTCTCGACGGGCCGGCTGTACCAACAACTCTTCCTATTAATTTAGTTGGCACAATTGTTCATATCAACCCGCTAAGGTCGGTAGCGACTGTCGAAATCAAAAGTGCGGGCAACAAAGTGCTCCCCTACTTTGTAGGTGAAGAAATTGAATCCCTTGCTACTATTACAAAAATTGAAAGAAAAAAGGTTACCTTTAGAAATCGACAAACAGGCCGCTTAGAGTACTCAGAAATCAAAGATGAATTTGCGGTCAAGTTTGGTGCTGCACCAAAAAAAGCGGCATCGGAAGGTATTGAACAGCAGGGCAATCAAGTCACCGTTGAGCGCAAGGTCGTAGAGGATGCACTCAAAGACCTCCCGAATATTCTTCAGCAAGCATCGGCTGTGCCCAATTTTATTCCGGGATCAGGTGGCCAAATCGATGGGTTTCGGCTCGTGCAGATACAAGATGGCAGCATTTTTTCGCAGCTAGGTCTGAAACAAGGCGACGTCATCAACGAAGTTAATGGTGAAGTCATCGATAGCATCACAAAAGCAATGGCAACTTTTAAAGACTTAAAAACTTCGAATAAAATCACCGTTCAAGTAAACAGGGGCGGAACACCAACTGAACTGACGTTTTATGTTCGCTAGGTATTTGCATATTAGGTAAAGGTGCCAAGGAGGCAGCATGATAAATTCATCGACAAAGTTTTTCTTCAGGGTGCTTGCAATTTTGGAGTCCCTGGCGGGGATGATGGCACCGAGAGAAAACAAAAACGCCGTTTCAAGACTGGGCCGACCCATCAAGACACTCATGGTCATTAGCTTAGCGAGTCTTCTTGCGCTTCCCTCTTTCGCGCAAGATGATTTTTTTGGAGAGGATGAGTTTGACATTCCACCGCCCGGTTTTTCACCTCCGCCTCCTTTTGACCCCAATGCTAGTCCCGACGGCTTTGACGGGGGTTCAAGAAATGAACCAATTGCTCCGCCACCACCTGGAAACGATTCGGGCCCACGCACAAACTCCAATCCAAGACTCGACTCCTCAAAACGACGTCAAACAAAACCCAAATTCAGCGAGGCTTTTCCAGAAGAAATCACGAACGAAAACTTCCCTGACCTCATAGAGAGCTTCGATTACCCTAACGCCGAAATCACTGACGTTGTAAAAGCCATTAGTGAACTCACGGGCAAAAACTTTATCGTTGATCCGAACATCCGCGGAAAGATCACTATTATGGCGCCCACTCAGATAACTGTGGCCGAAGCCTACAAAGCTTTCTTAAGTGCGCTCGCCATCAACAACTACACTGTTGTACCTTATGGAAAGTTTCTAAAGATCATCCCTACGCGAAATGCCCAGAGAGATTCTCTAGAGATTTATTCTGGAGACTACTCGCCCAATACAGATCAAATGATCACAAGAATTGTGCACCTGAGACATATCACATCGACAGAGATGAGAAAATTTCTTCAGCGCTTTGTCTCTAACGCTGGTGTGTTCGAGGTTTATGAACCCACCAACACGATCATCATTTCTGATCTAGGCGCCAACATAAATCGGATTACAAAAATCATTGATCAGATTGATAACCCTGGCTTTGAAGAACAACTAGAAGTGCTACCGATTCGGCATGCGAAAGCAGAAGACATTGCTGACTTGATAGATCAAATCATCAACAAGGATGATCCTTCAAGGTCACGAAGTCGCCGAGGATCTTTTAGAGCTGGTGTGCCACGCTTTACGGCTCCAGGTCAAAGTGGTACGGCTCAACAGGCCTACTCGCTCGTGATACCTGATGAGCGTACCAATAGCATCATCATCGTTGGGAACAAAGACGGTATTAAAAAAATCAAAGACCTCGTAATGAAGCTTGATTTTAATATGCCTCTAGATCAAAACGCCGGTATTCACGTTTACTACGTAAAGCATGGTGAGGCTAAAAAATTAGCCGACACGCTCAATGGCATCACAGAAAAAGGCAAAGACAACCAAAACCAACCTGGCCCGAATACTCCACCTCCAGCATTTTCAAACCCAATGGGATTTGGACAGGATGAGACCACCGCCGGCAGTCTACAAGGTAAGAACATCAAAGTTTCTGCCGATGAAACGAGCAACAGCCTCATCATCACTTCGCCAAGACAAGACTACGAAGTCATACTGAATCTTTTAGCAAAACTCGATCGGCCGCGCGATCAAGTTTACGTCGAAGCGATTATCATGGAGATGTCTGCCGAAGGTTCGCAAGACTATGGAATTTCTTACTACAACTTTATTGATGGCACAAACGGGCTTGGCAGAAGCGGATTTAGCTCTGGCAACTTTGGAACACTTTCAGATATAGGAGCGAGCGGTGCCATTCTTGGTTTTGCAAACGGAGGCAACGTACAGATCAACGCTGGCGGAAGCCAGGTTACAGTAAAGTCGCTCACTGGATTTATAAATTTTATCAAAAGCACAACAAAAACAAATGTGCTATCGACTCCGCAGGTGCTTGCATATGACAATCAAGAGGCGCAGATAGAAGTGGGAGAAGAGGTCCCTGTTGGTACCAATGTCACCCAAGGAGCGGCTACCGCACAAACATCTATTCAGTTTAGAAAAGCGACTATCCGCTTAAAGATTAAGCCCTATATTTCGCCAGATTCCGACCGAGTGCGAATGGAAATCGATCAAGCTGTTGATGATATATCCGCCAAAATTCCCCGCGCTGAACAACTAAGAGCGTCGGCCCAAGGCATTAGTACAAGGACAATTAAAACCATGATCGCTATACCCGATCAAGACACAGCAGTTCTTGGTGGTTTGATTAGAGATCTTGAAACTGAGCAAACGGTAAAGATACCAATTCTTGGAGACATTCCGCTACTAGGATGGTTGTTCAAAGGGCAAAAAACTCGAAAAGAAAAAGTGAACCTGTTTGTTTTTATAACCCCACGGATACTCAGAAACACAGAAGACACACGACAAGTTCTAGGCAAGAAACTTCAAGACAGGATTGATTTTGTTAAGAAAGAGCAAAGCGGTGAGGACCAGATGGGGCACTACTTCGAGGATGCTCGTAGCCAAGTGGAAGGCACCAAGCAAAAACAATAATAATTGATGAGGCAAATGATCTAGGTTCGGGCTCGCCAGGGCAATGGTCTTTAAAAATGAGATTTTGGTCGCATCGGCCACCAAAATCTCATCGCAAAACTTAGGCTTTCAAATACTTATCGCAAGCTTTGACACATTCTTCACACGCTTTAAGGCAAGCCTTACAAGACTTGTGCATCTTTGCATGTGGTTTACAAGCCTCAGCGCAGGCCACACAAAGATCGCGACAAACTTGCACTAACGCCTTAACGTGAGCGGCACCGGCGGTCTTGTTTCTGACGATCTCGTTGACCGCAGTTACGACAGCCAGCATATTCTCGTCAGCAGACAAGCAATCCTTTAAATCAACGTGCCCCTCTCTCAGCTCAGAAATACAGTGGGCACGACAGGCCTTTCCTGTCTCTATGCAATCTGCTGTAGTCTCTAAGATCTCTTTCTCAGCTTTTGTGTACTCGATGTCATGATGATGATGCTTTTCTGTTTGGTGAGCCTTCGCTTTGCTTGCGCCAAGCACATTTGCAGCAACTACGGTCGCCCCACCTAAGGTAGCCTTCTCAATAAAACTTCGACGGTCCATGTTATCCCCCTATGGAAAATTTTTTGCATTCTGTAGAGTAGCACATTCTTTTAAAATGTACGTTCTTTTGAATACTGACAAAGAACCTTAACTATCTAGGCCTCATTGATCCCCTGTTAACCCTTTACACCAGCAAGTGATCACCAACACTAAGCCCTCACTCACCAAAGCTGAAAGGGCAAAAGAACATTCAATCCACCCAATTTCTTCATCGCTCCTAGACTTAATGCTAGGCCTTTTCTTCTTACAAATCCCAGCGTAGAATACTGAGGAAGATGGCGACAGAAAGTCTTGGCAACACCTTGTTAAAAAGTACCTCAATTTCCGAACGCGAATTGAGCTCGCTTTTTCAGTTAGAAACCAAAGAGGGTTTAACTCTTGGGGAAACTCTTGGGAAAAAGAACATTTCCTCTGCTGATGAGATTCTTGCATTTGTTTGCGATGCTCTGGGGCTCAACTACTTAAAAGACATCCCCTACAACGAAATTAACCCAGAGTGGATTCGCAACATTCCGATCAACTACGCAAAACAGCATGAGGTGCTTCCCTTAAAAGATGATGGCCTAAAAATGCATATTTTGGTCACCAATCCCCTAAACTCTCGCCTCATCGACGACATGAGAGTGCTTTTTAAAAAGCCAGTCGCAGCTGTCGTAACAACCTCTCTAAGAATTCAAGATGCCATTAATAAGGTTTACGAAAAAAGCACCGCGAACTTAGAGGGGCTCGATGAAATCGAAGACGGTGAATACGACCTCGACGAGCCCATTATAGATTTGCTAGAAGCTGGCGATGATGACGCGCCGGTAATTAAACTTGTGAATACTCTTTTGTTCAGAGCCGTTAAAGAAAAGGCGTCAGACATTCACATAGAACCTTACGAACGTGACATGGTTGTGCGCTTTCGAATAGACGGTGTACTTTACGATATTTTTAAGCCGCCTAAAAAGCTGCAAAACGCCATCACCTCAAGAATCAAAGTGATGGGCAATCTAAATATTGCGGAGAAACGCCTCCCTCAAGACGGCAGGATTCCGTTAAAGCTTGCGGGAAAAGACATTGATGTTCGCTTAAGCACAGTTCCGACAGCATTTGGCGAGCGACTTGTTATGCGTCTTCAGGATCGCTCGAACGTGGTTCTCGAGCTTGAGCAATTGGGGTTTCCGCAAATTATGCTGGTTTCGCTTGCGAAGCTCTTAGCAAAAACACATGGAATCATCTTGGTAACCGGACCAACAGGTTCTGGTAAGTCGACGACTCTCTATGCTTGTATATCAAAGATTAACAACATTGAAACCAACATCATCACAGTGGAAGATCCGGTTGAGCAACGAATTCATGGCATAGGTCAGATACAAGTGAATCATAAAATCGGGCTGACTTTTGCAAACGGATTGAGAGCCATACTCAGACAAGACCCAAACGTCATTATGATTGGTGAGATTCGTGATAGCGAGACGGCCGACATTGCAATCAACGCCGCACTGACCGGTCACTTGGTGCTCTCTACGATTCACACTAACGATTCTGCCGGAGCATTTCCGCGACTTATCGACATGGGCTGTGAACCATTTTTGATTGCAAGTTCTCTATTGGGTGTTGCCGCCCAGCGACTTATTCGTGTGCTTTGTCCACACTGTAAAACTCCGTATATTCCTACAGATGCGGAGCTTGCCACGCTTGAAATCACGCGCAGCGAAGCGGCCCAGGGCACTATTTTTAAAGCGGTCGGATGCAATCAGTGTAATCAAAAAGGTTACATAGGGCGAACCAACATTGCAGAACTCCTCATGGTGTCAGATGAAATTCGCCAAATGATCATGCAGCGAATAGATGGAGGTGCTATAAAAAAGCGCGCCATTCAAGACGGCATGTTGACTCTAAGAACCGAGGGAATTCGCAAAGTACTTGCTGGAATTACAACGATTGAAGAACTTCTCACCAACACTCAGACGGACGAGTAACCACCTATGGCTTTGTTTGAATACCGAGGCCTTAAGCGCGACGGAAAGCCAGTTAGAGGCGCTATCGATGCAGATAATCAACGTACCGCCCGCGCCCGACTTAAAAAAGAGGGTGTATTTCTTCAAGAAATAAAAGCAAAGAAAACTCATTCACAAAAGAAAAGCAGCGGTTTTGCTCATGGCGGAAAAGTCGGCGTTAAAGATATGAGTATGATGTTTCGCCAGCTAGCCACTTTGGTAAAGGCCGAAGTTCCACTCGTGGAATCACTCAGTGCCGTGGCTGAACAGGTGGAACACCCTCTACTCAAAGCTTGCCTTACTGATATTCGAGACATGGTTAACGAAGGTAATCCTCTTTACAAAGCCATGCAGAAGTACAACAAGATTTTTAACAGAATTCAGATTTCGATGGTAGAAGCAGCGGAAGCAACGGGGGCACTGGGAGTTATTCTTATTCGGTTAGCAGAATTTCTTGAAGCGCAAAATGAGCTAAATTCAAAAGTTGCCAGTGCCATGTTCTACCCGATCATTATGCTCATCATGACTGTCGGAATGCTTTTTGGACTTTTCATTTACGTGATTCCTAAAATCACGGAAATTTTTGAACAAAGCGAACTAACCCTTCCGTGGTATTCTCAGCTCGTCATCGACATGAGTGGGTTCATGGTCGAGTATTGGCATGTACTTGGCGTTTCTGGATTAGCCCTTGCCTTCTTGTTTCGAAACTGGAAGAACACGCCAAAAGGCTCCGATCAGTGGGATGCCATTTTATTGAAACTTCCTGTTGTCGGAAAACTCACCCGTATGATTGCCGTGAGTCGGTTCACAAGAACGCTCTCCACACTTTTAGCAGGCAGTGTTCCTATTGTTGCTGCACTTGATATCGTCAAGAACGTGGTTGGTAACTCAGTGCTTGCCAAAGCGATTTCTGAAGCAAGAGACAACATCAGTGAAGGAGAATCCGTAGCAGTACCTTTGAGAAAGTCTGGGGAATTTCCTCCGATTGTTACGCACATGATCACCATCGGAGAAAAGACCGGGGAGATCGAGTCGATGCTAACGCAGGTCAGCGATTCGTATGACTTTCAGGTCAAGAATTCAATTCAGGCCTTAACGAGTGTTCTTGAACCTATTATGATTGTGATAATGGGTGGTATCATTGGAGTGATCGTTTTCGCAGTGGTTGTACCCATGATGGAACTATCTAATATTGCTAGATAAACGCTGCTTTGATCGCGTATAGGCTGTTGCGTTTATTTTGAAGCAATAGTACTAGTAAAAGACTACCACTAACTTTTGAGGAGTTAAGAGCCGAATGAAAATTATTTCCTTTGAACTATTTAGCAATAATTTAAAGAAGATTTCTCAGTCGCATGCCAAAGGCATGACTCTCATTGAAATCATGATCGTTCTTATGATTTTGGGAGGGATATTGGCGCTCGTTGGTACTCAAGTGAATAAGAATTTAAGGAAGTCCAAAATCAGCCAGGCCAAAGTGCAAATGGGTGAAATTAAACGAGCCCTTGAAACCTATTACACCGATTGTGGAAGCTTTCCGCCTTCAGAGCAGGGGCTCAATGCACTTCTTGAGGCGCCTGAGAGCTGCCCTAATTGGGGTCCAGAGGCTTATACGAAGAAGCAAGTTTTAGATGATCCTTGGGGACAAAGATTTATCTATGAACAAGATGGTGCAAACTTTACTTTAAGGTCGCTTGGTGAAGACAAAAGAGAAGGCGGGTCTGGCTACGCGGCGGATATCTCCTCTGAAGACAACTGAATCGGTTATCAAGTTTTGACCTCCCGCTCGTTTGTTCCTGCACGAGGCAGAATTGCACGAGTGACAACAGAGCGGCGAAACACCATCGCGCAAATTAAATTGGTTTTGGTTTTCCCGCCAACGGATATGGCAGGACAATGGTAAAAGAGACTTCTCCACTTAATAGCGGTTTTACTCTCATTGAAGTTCTTATTGTTCTTATGATATTGGCCGCGGTAACCGCGACAATTGCACCCCGCCTGTCTTCTGATAAGACAAAACTACAACAGGCTGTTAGACAAATGGCTCCGCTGGCGCGCGAATTGCGGGCGTCCGCAGGAATCAGAGGAAAGATTTTAAGACTCGCCGTCTCTTTTGAAAAAGACAAAGCCGGTCAGTACTGGGTAGAGGCCGCAGATCGCCAAACAGTTATCGCATCGGTCGAGCAAGGAAAAGAAGAGATTGAGAAGCAACAAAGTTCGGATACTCCGCAAGAGGGGCCATTTGCACTTGATATGGGCGTTCTCAAAAAAGTCAAAGAGCTCCCTAAAGGTTTAAAGTTCATTCGCCTCGAGCTTTCGCGTGAGGAGCAGACAATTGAAGCCGGAATGGGTTACATTTACTTCTTTCCAGAAGGACTTGCCGACGAAGCACTTCTCGTTGTGGGCACAGACGAAAAATTGCGCTGGTCTATTTACTTTCCTTCTTTGAGTGGGGCGGCCGAAATATTTGCTGGTGAAAAACACCTCAAAGACTTTAAACTTTAAGTTGCCCTGAATCTTTCGAGCATTCTAGGCGTGTTTAGCGTAAACTTTAAGTGCATGCGTACTCTCGAGGCTAGTGAATACTGGCTATCTCAAAATGGGGAAGGTGTCGCCACCAATGCGCAACTTGGAATTAATGAGAATAAGCAAATTCAAACTGAAAGTTCCAACATCCCAAGTTCGAGGGTTTACACTCGTGGAAGTGATGGTTGCGCTTATGTTGCTCACTATGGGCATCATTGCTCTTTCGAGCAGTTGGAGTGGGAGCCTATTCTCTTTTCGAAAAAGTCAGATTGTGCGCGACGCTGTTTTTTTGCTTAAGACAAAAATGAGCGAAGTCGAGAACAAGTACACGGGAGACGGCTTTGCAAGTATCCCTGAAGAAGAAGAGGGAGAATTTGGTGAGGAGTATCCCGCCTTTAAGTGGAAGATAGAAAGCAAAGAGATTGAGTTCCCGGACATGACATCTTTTATGCTGAGTAACAGCGAAGAAGGTGTCGATCAACTCCAGCAAACTGTTATTGCTCAACTGACAGATCAGCTCAAACAAAATGTGAAAGAGGTTAAGCTCACCGTCATTTATACAAAAGGCAAAAAACCCATCAGCTATTCATTGGCAACAATGTTCGTGAATTTTGGCGCAAACTCCCTAGGCGCGCTCGGCTTTGGAGCGGGAGCCACGAATCCTTCTGGGCCAAACACCAATAGCGATTCGTTGCAGCCTGGTTTAGGGAACCCGGCTGGGGGAAATCCATGAACAGCAAAGGCCTCACACTTATTGAACTTATAATTGCTCTGTCGTTAATGGCTTTTTTGACTTTGTTTATTAGCAATCAGATTCGCCAGTCGCTGAGGCAAAAAGACAAGCTTAGCACCGACATTTCAGAAAGATCGAAGGTGAATACCGCCCTCAGAATTATGGAGCATGATATTAAAAAGGCCTTTAACGAAAGAGACATTCTGGCTGAAGTCGTTCAGAAAATGAAAGAAGCTGAGACGGCGCAGAATAGTAGGAACGCAAATAACAATCCAAACAACCCGGCAGCACAAACGCCTCCTCCGGTACCGCCTCCTAATGCAGTTCCACCTCCCAACGCGCCTGGCGCGCCTGCAAAGAAGTTTGAATACACGGCGCCTCCGAAGTTAACCGGTTTTTTAGGCTCAGAGAATGCACTTTATTTTACAAGCCACAACCAGCCTAGGTATGACAAAGACTCTAAGGTTAGCCATTTAATGGAAGTCGGATACTATCTAAAACCTTGCCCCAAGAATGACACCTACACCGAAGACAGAGGGAACTGCTTAGTTCGATCGGTCTCTGCCCATCTCGACGGCAGGTTAGAAGAAGGCGGCAATGAAACTATTTTAACCGACCATGTAGAGGCTTTAGAATTTTTGTATATTGGCGACGAAAGCCCTGACTGGGTCAAAGAATGGCGGACCGACGAGAGAGGGGCTGCCTACTCGATCGGGAAGTTTCCAAGATATGTGCAAATTGGCATCAAAATCGAAAAGAACAAAAGAAAGTTCGCATCAAAAACCATTGCTGAAATTGTTTTACCAAATAACCTCAGCCCTAATCAAAATACAAACAATCCTCTAGATGGGCGACCAGAGGACAACAATTTCACCCGGGATTCATTTATCGACCAAATGCTGGAGAAGCCAGAAAATTGAAACAACCCAATGACTCCACTAACAGGAATGATTCGCGTACGTCGAGCGACGAGTACGCGGTGAAACGCCACCTCTCCGCAGCGGGGACCCGCAAGAAGAAGCCAGTTTCACAAGGCTCGAGAAGCGAAGGCGTGCATTCGCGTACGTCGAGCGACGAGTACGCAGTGAAACGCCACTTCTCCGCAGCGGGGACCCGCAAGAAGAAGCCAGTTTCACAAGGCTCGAGAAGCGAAGGCGTGCATTCGCGTACGTCGAGCGACGAGTACGCGGTGAAACGCCGCTTCTTGGCAGCGGGACAGCGGGGGGCGGCGCTGATATTTACTATCTTCGCCCTCATGATCATGATGTACGTGGCCTCTGAGATTGTTTACGACACAGCCGTTGACTACAGAGTAACTAATTCTGAGTACAAAAGTCTGAGAGCGCATTATAATGCGAAGGCAGGAATTGAGTTTAGCCTGCTTAGGCTCATGATCTTTCGACAGGTTAGCAATCAATTTAAAGATCAACAGCAGATGACCAACATGATCTGGCAATTCCCAATGGCCTGGCCGCTTGTGGCGCCCGATAAATCGCTTGATTCGGAAAAAAGAAATATAGAAGAGACCGCAGGAGAATCGCTGATAGAAGGTTCTTTTGTCACTACCATCACACCTGAAAGCACCAAGATCGATATCAATGATTTAGCGATCGATAATGAAGCCTACAGAAAGATCATCATCCAGCAACTGGCCGCCATAATTCAGAACGCTTTGGATGCCGACACGGAGTGGGCACGAAATAAACGCGGCGAATACCAAGCAATGGAGATCGCAAATAACATAGCCGACTGGGTGGATCAAGATAGCGATGCCCGAAATGGCGGCTCAGAAAGTGCGCCCTATAGCCCGGATGAATACGGAACTGACGTCATTTACCCTCCAAACCGCACATTTAGAACTATCGACGAACTTCATATGGTAGCTGGAGTCGACGACGAGATTTTTAAATTGTTGCTTCCGAACATAACTCTTTTTGGCTCCAAAGGAATACTTATTAACCAGGCCGGAAAAGACATCCTGATGGCTATTGATCCGATGATCACAGAGCAAGTTGCTGACGCCATTCTTGAAAGAGTAGCCGACCAGGCCCAAGGTCCGTTTAAAGGGCCCGATGATTTTTACACTTTCTTGCAAAACCAAGGGATTAATCCCGCGCCACTGAGAGAGGCGAACTTGCCGCTCGTGTTCTCTGAAGAAGTTAACTTTCGTATCTCGAGCCAAGGCCAGTTTCAGTCTGTCGGCAGAGAAATCATTGCGGTGACTTATGACTTTGATACAGTAAAAGACAGGTTGCAGAAGTTGGTAACACCGCCCGATCCACAGGCTCCAAATGAAGCGAATCAGGATCCGGCAAATCCTCAAAATCCAGCGCCTGCCAACCAGAATCCCAATCAGAGTGCGCCTCCTACTCAAGAGAGCAAACCTGCAGTGGGAAGACCCGAGGTTGTTTTTTGGGAGGAGCGTTAATACTGAGTCGACGTAATTCGAGCGCTAGGCCTAAGGAGAAAGCTGCATGAACAATACTCAGGCGAATAAGTCACAAAGCGCACGAATCAGTTGGCAATGGTGTAAGCCATGCAGGTCTGGGTGTAATTAGTGAAAACAATCGGTATTGATATTGGTCAATCTAGGGTCAAAGTCTCAGTCATAGAAGGAACAAATCGACAGTTTCGTATACTTAACTACGTCGAGTACGATGTTTACTCCGATGAGGCAGACGACAATCACAAAAAAACTGTCGAGGCGTTAAGACGTATCCAAGAAGAGTTCATCGATGGTCAACTAAAGGTGATTGTGGGTTTACCGCAAAGTTCCGTGATCTCTAGGCACAAGGTCTTTCCTTTTCGGGAACGCATCAAAATCGCTCGTTCGTTACCTTTTGAATTAGAAGATGAAATACCGTTAGATCAAGACGAAGCTCAGTTTGAATTTAAGACGATTCAAACGACAAGATCTGCCGCTGAAGTCCTTGCCTTTGTGGCCCCCGATCAAGCCATCGCACAAACATTGAATGTGCTGGAGTCGGCTTTTGTCGACCCCGACGTCCTCTCCGTCGAATCCGCAGCAGTATCAAATCTCTTTGAAAACTGGAGCGAGCCTCCGCCAGAAGTTGAGCGGCTTGATATTTTGGATGAAAATGAAAGTGAGCTACTTACTGCTGAGGGACCAACAGAAGATGGGGCAGTACTTATAGATTTGGGGCATTCTAAATCCGTCCTCAGTGTTTACCGACGCGGAAGACTCTTGGCTCAACGGACCATTGATTTTGGTGGCGCCACTTTAATCGGAGCGCTTTGCAATGCTTATTCTCTAAGTAGCGAACAAGCGCGCACGATTCTAGAAGAAAAAGCCTTTCTTCTTATTACAAAAGATAAAGCCAACGAAGATCAAATCCGCTTTGCCGAGACGCTTGCTCAGCCCTTTGACGAATTTGCTAAGCGAGCAAAGATGTCGATTTTAGAGCTAGAAACTCAATTTCAGTTTAAGGCGACAAGAGTTTCACTTATTGGGGGGCTCTCCCAAGTATTGAACGTCGGCCCCTATCTTACACAAAGACTAGAGGTCGCTACCAACGTACAAGCGCTTGAGACTCCCTTTGCGAATTCGGCAGTCACGTTTGATAAACCAACAATGGCGAAGGCGGCCGTGAGCTTAAGTTTTGCGATTGAAGGCTTAAAGAGACCTAGAAACCCGGCCATTGATTTTCGAAAAGGTGCCTTTGTTAAAAAAAGTCTCTCGATGCAGCTTATGTGTGAGAACTGGTCGCCCATTTTTTACGCAGCGGTGGCCATATTTTTTATAGCTAGTATTTACAGCGTTTCGCGCGAAATGATGGCAGAAAGTCTTAGCGACGCAAGTTATCAGGCAATGCTTGATCAAGCCCGATCTCCAGCAGTAGGACTCAAGGGTTCAGCGGCGAGCGCAGCGGGGGTGAGTAAATTTCTTCGAACAAAAAAGAAAGAAATCCGCGATCGCGAGCTGATGGAAAAATTGACGAAGATGAATTCTTCTTTGGATGTGCTCAAAGAGATTTCTAACAAGATGCCTGCCAGGTCCGCTGGCCGCATTGACGTGAGAGAAGTTCAAATTGCTAGCAACCAAGTGACTGTTTTTGGCTTGGCCTCTCAAGCGAACTTGGTAAGCCAAATTGAAAATACCCTTAAGGCGATGAGCCTTAACGGCAAAGTGGAAACTATGCCTACCCAAATTAAACCCGCCGCTGGCCAGCTAGCGTTCGGTTACAAATTCGAAGTGGATCGCATTGAAAATTAGGATAAAAATATGGCTTTAGAAGAGCTGAAATCAAGATTCAAAGATCAATTGCAAAATGCCTGGAGCGCATTTGAGACATCGACTGTTTATCTCCAGATTCGAGAAAAGTACGACGACCTCAACCCGGCTGCTCAAAAAGGCGTGCTTGGGTTTTTAAGTGTTGCGATTATAAGTGTTCTTATATGGATTCCGTACACATTTTGGGCTAGTTCTGAAGAGCAGCTCAGTTATTTTATCGAGAACAAGGAGCTGATTCGAGAAGTACTCCGGGTACAGAAGCAGCTGGCGGCTTCAAGTGATGTGCCGATTGCCATAGACTCTGGAATGCTTCGGACGCAGGTGGAAAGCCAACTTCAAACAGTGGGGCTACTACCCGAACAAATACAGGCAGTTAATATTGCCGATTTTACCGAAGGTATCAAAATCTACGCAACAGGCGTGGTCGCCGAGGGCATCCGTGCGTCGGTCATTAACCTCAATGTCACTCAGATCGTTGAAATCGGTTACAAGCTACAGCAAATCGACCCAAGTGCCAAAATGATTGGAATGAAAGTAAGAGCTAGCCCCGAGAGAAGTCATTATTACAACGTTGAATATGAGCTGGCGACTTTTCGATCAGAAGCACCTGCGGAGCCACCAGCGGGAGGCAACAAAAAATCAAACAACGGTTGAAGTAGTGTAAGAAAAGGCTATTAACTAAGAATCACCTAGGCGATCGAAAATGGAACAACTCAGATCATTTATCAGCAAATACAAAGCTTCCCTCTTACTCTTTTTTCTCGCCCTTCCTGTTTTTTTGGTGCTGTTATTTCCACTGAGCGACATTGGCGATCTCGTTTCAGCGAAAGTTGCTGAGTTCACAGATAACAAAGTGTTTTTGCAATTTGACGAAATGTCGATCACCCTTTTGCCAAGACCTGGCGTCGCCTTCGAAAATGTGCAGCTTTACACTCCATTTGTTCAGGGCCTCAAAGTTGACAGACTCACCGCAGCCCCGAGTTTAACCGGTCTTCTGACTTTCAAACCCGGAATCTCATTTTACGCGCAAGGAGTGCTGGGGGGCGAAATTGGTGGATCCACACGCGGAGGAGAAACCACTCAGCAAGGAACTCTTCGCCAGAAGATAGATCTTAACCTGAACAACGTTGATCTTCGGGCAATTGTAAAAGCATTTGATTTATCAATTCCGGCGGTAGGTTCGGTGTCGGCGACAGTTAATCTTGATGTCGATCCATCTTTTGTAGAACCGCCAACAGGGTCGGCCAAAATCACGGGCAGTGAAATAACCGCTAATGCTGTGCAAATACCCACCCAGATGGGCCCGATAAGTTTACCGAATCTGAAAGTGAGTAGTTTAGAGATACAGGTCGATTTAAAAAAAGGGGAAGCCATTGCTAAAACCCTACGAGTCGGCACCCCCACAGACCCGCTTCACGTGAGTGCCGACGGCAAAATCGAAGTACGCACAAGCCCCGGGCCCGGAGGGCAGCCCAATATCGAACTAGGGGGATATGATTTTTCTGTGCGTTTAGATGCCTCAAAAGAATTTGAATCTCAAATTGGGTTTTTGGGCTTTCTAGATAGCTACAAAGCGCCGACCCAGCCCCCAGGCCGGAGCGCCTATGCCGTGAGGATTTCGGCACCTTCCATTCAGTCACCTGCCCGTATGAATTCGCTGTAGGCAACTTATTGCCCACAGAATTTGATTTTCGCGGTTCGCAATTTTATGGCGTTGATTGCCGCTTTGCCAAAAAAACTTCACCGACGCGCTCGATCTCTTCCACAGCCTGCAGCATTGCTGTCCACATGCTATAACGCGCCGCATTTTTCTCAATTCTCGATTGGTTTGCAAAAAGTCTGAAGGAAACCTGACAAAGTTTTGCTTGGCGATTGAAGCCTAGTCGTTTTAGTGTTCTAGGGGAGATCTGCACAGGACGTGTAGAAAAAGAGGGGGGAGCATGAAAGGTTCGAACTTCAATCGCAGAGAGTTTGTTTTAAAGACCCTAGGTCTTGCAACATCAGCCGGCGCTTTGGCGACTCTCAGCCCAGAAAAGCTTCTCGCACGGCACATGCTTAATGATCCCTCTCGCATCATCACTATTGATGACGATCCCAAAAGCCTAATCGATTTTAATGAAGACTTAATACTTGGCGAGGGAGAAAATCTCAGAAACGGCCTAACAGACTCCCAGAAGGTTTCGATACTTCAAGGCGGCACTTCCAAAACACAAACCATCATCAACCTAGCACTTCCTAAGAACACGAAGTTTAACGTAGCACTTATTGAGCAAATTACCGGCGAAGCCCAACATATCGTCAGTGACACATCTCAGACTTTTAGTTTTCATTCTTACCGCTTGAGATCACTCCATTTTTCTAAACTGAGCCCCTCACTTCAGTATGTTCTCGAAGTAAAATCCGAAAGCGGCAGTTTAATTGATCGCCGTGGAGTTCGGACAATCGATACAGACAAAGAGCCGGCCCGGGTAGCATTAGCCTCTTGTGCGCTCGATCTTGCCTACGGCACTCGAGAACTCGCGTGGAAAAATCTGGCTAAAGCTAAGCCCGACGTTATTTTGCTCATGGGCGACAACTTTTATGTAGATATTCCTATGCCAGTCACGTCGTGGGCACCGCAAAGACTCATCTGGGGCCGCTATATGCAAAATAGGCGCACCCAAGGACTCTACTTTTTAGACCACCTGATTCCCGTATTGGCCACGTGGGACGACCATGATTTCGGTAAAAACGACACAAACGGCCAAGTGCCTTGGCGTGAGTTTGTGCAAAAAGAATTTCGGAGATTCTTTCCGGTTTTGGATGGCGACGGATTCAGCCGCGGTCCTGGCATTAACTTTAAGTGGAGTGCTTTTGGCCAAGATTTCTTTATGATGGACAGCCGCAGCTACCGGCAGCATAGCTTGTTCTCTTTTACCAAAAGTACATTTTGGGGCAACGACCAAACACAGTGGCTTTTTGACAGCGCAGAAGAGAACGGCAATACAGGCTGGATTTTGAACGGACTGCAGTTTTTCGGTGGATATCTTCCGAGGGAAGAATCGTTCGAGGCCACTAGTAAGGCCGAACTAGAGAGCCTTTTAACTAATCTAAAAAAGAAGTCTAGAAAGTTTATCTTTTGTAGTGGTGATAAGCATCATACAGAAGTTATGAAAATTGAAAAAGAATATCTGGGATACTCCTCGTTGGAGCTTACAGCCAGCGGGATTCACCAGCTTCAATTAAGGAATCCCTGGTCAACATCTCCAAACCCCCGACAAATCGCAGCAGCGGGAGGCCATGAGAACTTTATGGTCATAAATATTAAGCGCCAAAAATCGACTTACTTGGATATTTTTTCAGTTGCCAGCAAGCACAACAAAATACTGTACGGATTTTCACAAAAGATCTAGGGCGTGTCCTCATTTGGGCGAGCGTCGCGAGAAAGCCAGTTTAACGCGAGATCAAAGCGCGAGGAGAAGCCATAGCGCCTCTTTGGCGCCGACGAGCAACGCTGAGGTCGCTTTAAATTGGCTTTTGCAGTAGTTCGACCAAACGAGGACACGCCCTAAACAAAGGCCGCGTTGGCTCGCCGAATTCGGCGTTCGGTTCTTTTTGTTTTGGTTTGGCGGTTATTTGATTGCTGCGCCAGAAGGTCACTTGCACCTGCCGGCAGCAGATGCCAGGATACTCAACTTATTAACCAGGAGAGGGGCTATGTCAGGAGTAAACAAAGCAATTATTGTCGGAAGATTAGGTGCAGATCCCGAAGTGAAGTTCACTCAGTCGGGACAACAAGTTGCTCGATTCAGCGTAGCAACAAGCGAAAATTGGACAGATCGTGATGGTCAAAAGCAAGAAAGAACAGAATGGCATCGCGTGGTGGTTTGGGGCAAGCTCGCAGAAATATGCGGCAAGTACCTTTCAAAAGGTCGCCAAGTTTTTGTAGAAGGTCGAATTCAAACGCGCTCGTGGGAAGACAATCAAGGTCAAAAAAAGTATTCTACAGAAATCGTTGCTTCTACAGTTCAATTCTTAGGTACTGGCCAAGAAGCTAGCTCTCATGATTCTAGCGGGCCCGGAGACTTTGCAGACGAACCATCGTTCAACCCCGACGAAGTCCTCCCATTTTAGATAGGCACGGATCGTTTGAACGCTACTAACTAAAAGGTCGACGCTATTAAATTGCTCAGCAATACAACATTTTTTTGCTGACTGGGAGCTCAGCAGTCTCTACTGAGCTCCTGCGGGTTTAAAGCGTTCAAGTCTTTGATCCCTGCGCTCTTTTGCAATCGCATTTGAGACAGAACAGATTCTACGAAGGCGAAAGTCCTCGATACCTTCATTTGTTTTACGTTTAATCAATTCGTCATAGACAATCTTTGCGGGCCCAAACTCTTTCGTTTGTGTTCTACATTGAGGGTACTCTTTTGGTGGCTCTTTAAGAAGTGTAGCCAAGCAGAGGTTTTTTAGCAGCCTGGGGTTCGGCCCACCCTGCTCATAAGAAGGCGCTCCTCTAAGATACCCTAAGCCGTAATCGAGGTACTCATCAAGTAGCGAGGAGTAACCTTCAAGAGATGATCTCGCCGTTTCCTCCGCATTTGCCATTGTATCTCTTTTTTGTGTCGGAGTGCCCGAGACTCCAAGAACAGTTTCAAATAGATCGTCCGTTATAAACCCCATAGCGCCCGAAAGTTGTGTTTTTTCGGCTATCAACTTTGCATCCATGGCTGACTGCACCAGCTTTCCAAATGAAAGAAAAGCTTCCCCTTTATCACTGGAAGTTGCACCCGGATTTTCGCTAAAGATTTCAGAAAAGGCCTCGACGATTTTTTCTTCTTCTTGTGGGGTAATCGTGCCGGCCTTCCATTTGTCTTCGGCCTCTATAATATATTTTAACCTCTCACGATAATACGCAAGTCCCATGCGTTGAAGTGGCGGACTTGCCCTAAGAGTGTCCAAGAATTCTCCAAGCACTCTTGCTTGCGAAGCCGGGCTTCTTTCTTCAAATGGGCCACCTTCATAGAGGCTAGTAAGTGCCTTAGTTCTTTCAGCTGTAGTGAGTCTGTCCTGCGTGCTTTCAATCACCTTGGCCCGCCACTGCTCCAGTTGCGCGCGAATTTTCTTTATTGTCTGAGGGGATTCCAAAACAGCCCGAATCTGTTGCATTTCAGCGAAATCACTAACTCCATTAAACGTCTGCCTTATGCTTCCAAAGGTGAATTTATCTTTTGCTTGGCCCTTTAGCATCGAATCGTCCTTTAGGTGTGCTTCTATTCTAGCATCGAATGCGCGAGCGAAAGTCTGAGCCTCTTGTTCTGAAAAACCGAGCATCAGAAAAAAGCTATTCTCTCTGACTGATGGCCCAAACTCGTCGATGATTTTTCGTAAGTTATCCAAAACCAAACTATCAATTTCGCCCCGATAGAGATCTGATTCGCGGTTAAGGCGCGGGACCCCCTTCATTCGAGGAGTGAGAATATTCTCAGGTACAGCTATGGAATCGAAAAGCGCATCTACTTGAGAAGGAGTTAGACGTTCGGCATTGCCTATCTCTGATTCAACGGCATCGAGGCTACTACTTATTTTAGTGACGAAGTTGGTTTCAAACACCGCTCTCGTCTTACGGTATAATTGACTTCTTCTAATATCGGTTCTTGACAGCATCGATTCATTGTACCATTTAGACAGACCTTCAACGGCAAAGCGAGTGTCGGATTGAAGTGCCCCCAAGGATCCTAGGCCCTTCGAGCTGCCGTTATCTTCATCCGCTAATCGCTTTGCTTTTAGAACTCGGCAGTATTGTTCGCCAGTTTTTTCAAATGCACAGGTAAGACCAAGTACCAAGTTAGAATTATCTAAACTCCCCATGACCTCCTCACGCATGCTTCCGAACTTAGAACTTTTAAGTGCGCTGAGAGTTCGTTGAAGCACCTTACCTGCCAAATTAACTGCTAAGCCCGCTGGAGTTGAAAAGAAAAAACCAGAAACGCCTAGCAAACTTGATGATACCCGGGCCTCAATGTTTTTTTCAGAACATCCAGACTGCTCAAGGGCTTCGCCAAGTGTTTGAGACCACAGATCCAGCTGATCAAATCCCTCAATAAATCGCTGTCTTGCATCTTGAGCGCGCTGAACACTCAATGCAGCTCTCAGATCGGGGTAGCTTCGTTTTATCTGGCGGATAGAACTTTGGATTTCGTCCTCACTAGGCCATAAACCTTTCTCTCTCTCTGGGAGTTTTCGCACGAACTCGAGGTCGATTTGAAGTTCTTCTAGCTGCTCAATAGCAGATTGAATCGCCAAAGAGTTTTCTTCTGAGTCAAATCTGCGAATGATGCTGGTTATCGAGGGTAAAGTATCAAATGTCCTTGCAATGCCTTCACATCCTTTTTTGTCCGCTAAGATTTTGCTATAGATGCCATTTAGATTCTCAAGTTTATCGGCGAGTCTTCGAACTACATTCTTGTGCTCATTGCATCCAAAAGAATCGAGCAATACGTCGCCAGTGTTAGCAACCCCGTCAGGTGCACCTTTACTTTTTGCTATACCTGATGCCACGAACAATACTGTGATGAGACCCGCCATCAAGCTAGATATGGTTATTTGCGATATCTTGATTTTTACTTTGCCCTTGCGCTGGCAACTTCGACTGAACATGCTAACGGGCCTTTGTGTTAAAGCGGATCTTGGCTAAAGCTTTCGACAAGTAATCGCTGTCTGCTGTCAAAATAACCTCATCGCCCTTAGTGCTATAAATAGATATCTGGTTGTCCAGTTCGATAAGAAAGAAAGATGGATGCATTTTACTTTTTGCCGTGAGAACTTTAAGTCTACTGCCTTTCTTATTATGCGAAAGCTTTCGTGCCCACCGAACAGATATTGGTGGGTGTTCCTTCCTAATAACATTGAAGACTTCTTTTCGTGACTCAACGATTGTCAGTTTACCCGAGTAGTAGAATTTGTGATGAAGCGATTCTGACTTATCTAAAGACAATGACATATGCTCAGTGAGCGGAATCATTTTCCCTGCGATGGCGGGAGAAATCTGTAGCAAGCTAAAAACCGCCAAGAGAAAGGCAGTAGTATTGGAGAAATGCATATCTCGCCCTCCTGAATAGGATAGATGCATCACTCGTTTAGGCTAAATCAATTCAAAGTTTTTCAGTCTAAGGTCGAGTTAGAAGGTAAAGCCGACGCCAACGCGCCCGCCTAAACTTTTGGTTGTGACTTCGTCGGACGGAGGCAAAAACATTCCGTACTCAAACTGCGCTGTAAAGTACCAATTTGCCTTCATCCAGTAGTCAAATCCAAGTCCTGGCGAAAGCACAGTTGCAGTTGAAACTGCTGTCGTGTCTAAGGTATTGCTCGTAACAGACGACGGGAAGTACCAACCTATACCTAAGCCTAACCAAGGCCTAAACCGCTTGGTCATGATGAGGTAACGGGCCCATGCTGTAAAAGTGACGTAATTGATCTCGGTATTACAAGCGCTAGATCCTGTGCATCGATTTTGTGCACTGGTACCACTCGCCTTAAACTGCTCATACCCCAATATTCCCCGAAGTCTGAGATAAGGTAAAAGAGCATAGTCAGCAAATCCGCCCAGTCCAATTCCTGCTCCGGTTTTAGAAAAACTCTCAGATGAACTGCTTGATGTCAGCTTTACGTCCATCGTATCTTGCATGTATCCCAATAAAACTCCACCTGACCAACGCGAGCTACCAGAACTTTTGGCACCTTTCTTTTTTCGAACTACCCTTCGCTTTTTCTTAGCAGGTGGTGCGGGATTTTGCGCAACCAAAGTTGCACCAGGGTTTAATTCTGTCTGCTCGGATGCTTTCACAGCATCGTCTGCAACTACGTGCTGAGCATCCATTAAAATAGCTGTCATCAAAGCAATAGCAAGCCACGGACGAACTGCCGTCAATTTCTGATTTCTGAGAATTTTCTTTTGCTGCGTCTTCATGTTTGTGTCCCTCAGAGATGCCGTACGATAGAGAAGTTCGCGAGCGTCAACCCTACCATCCGCCCATTTTGCTCCTCTTGCCCATTTACACCACGTGCCTATTCACCACTATAGCTAACTGCTTCAATTTGAGACACCCTCGCTTTCGAATCCCGACTTAAGTCAATCTCAAAGAGAGCCGATGTTAAGAGTATGAGACCTTTGTTCGTTGTATTTTTCTTTCTCACCACACTTCTATTTGGGTTTCAAAACTGCGCACTACATCGCAGCGAACAGCGGACGCTTCTTGAAAACCATGGCTTTCAAGCCGTTTTAAAGACGGATTGCCTACCCTACCTGCTTTCAAGCCAAGCCAGTGCCATTTTTGCGTCAGACTATTCCCTCTCTCTTTCTCTCACCGAGGGCATTAATCAGAAAGGATGTATTATCTCGACGCTCGACAATTCGAGCTCCGGGCTTGGTACGGTGACCTGTACCTTTACAACAGACACAAAGATGAACTTTTTCAATCTCGATGGTACGAGCAAAGACCCCTACCAGCCGGTCGAAGCTTTGACAGTTAACTCGTTTGCAGTTGAATCGGGTCACGGTGTTTCTTATACAAGACAGGATCAAACCACCCTCCGAAGCCACGTCATTGCTATGGGCTCAAGAGCTGATGTGCTTGAAGGAATCAATTGTGGGTTTACATTCTTAGACCAAGCAGATTTCATCCAAAGCAAAGACAAAGCAGAATCAAATGCACAAAAACTAGTACAAATAATTTTGGATAATCTCGCCCCCGATCAATAACTTTACGCGTGCGAGCGCTTCACGTTCATCCGGGACGGCATCGCCCACTAACTCTCTTCCTTTCTTGGCCAGACACGGACTCCTGTCCTCGCCGGCGTCGCAGCTATCGCGTGCGAGCGCTTCACGCTCAATCGTTGGTACAACCCACTAACTCTCTTCCTTCTTGGCCAGACTCGGACTCCTGTCCTCGCCGGCGTCGCAGCTGACGCGTGCGAACGCTTCACGCTCGCCGGAGGTCTGGCCAAGAAGGAAGAGAGTTAGTGGGTTGACGTCTACTTGAGTTATCCTTTTACTCAAATGGTTTTGTCTAAGCGCCCAGTCGCCCTCGCCCTCGCTCTATCCTACGTTGTTGTGACGTTTCTTGGGATTCTCGTTTCTGGCAGCTTAGGTGCAACCATCGACAACTCTACGGTTAGGCGCGACGTTGATGTGCCCATTGAGGTTCGAGAGCTTTCTGGTGAAGAATTTCGATTTGTAGAACGAAAACGAATCTACGGCTTCTATTCTTACGAATCGTGTTTGTATCGGTCTGAAAACTACATTGTCATCAAACACTATTGTTTTCCTACCGGACAAAAAAGGGCGCGCTCACTTCAAGTTGTATCGGCACAATTAGGCTCGGTAGTTTTTTATCAAGAGCAACTCTCCAAAGAAAAACGAGAGTTACGCATCGAGATTTTTGCTGAAGACCTTAAAGCAATTGCTGGAACACGATTTTTGAAATGGTCCTTATCAGAATGGGATGCCTTCTATCGAAAGCTATCTGCGCGCTTACTCCCTGCCTGCTGGACAACGAATTTCGACCAAGCATCCGCTCAAGCGAGAGCTGATTGTTACCAAGAAGAAATCGCAAGCTTTCCATTATTTAATAATAGTGGGCTCAATTTAGTAAACTCAAAAACCCATTGGGATGAAACCTACATTGCAATTGAAAAAATGCTTACGGACAGATATTCTCAGACGAGATCGATAACCACCGAGTAAAGATTTAAGTAAGTTTTAAAGAAAAAAGGAATTTTGTGTTTTTTCGCTGTACGCCAACTTGTTTTGTAGCTGTTTTCTTTTTGGCGCTTTCTTTTATTCAAATTTCGCAGGCCGCCTCGAAGGGAGTCCCTCAAGTGAACGAAACCTCGAACTCAGAAGAATTAAAAAAGATTGAAACTAAGATCTTAGAGGCTTTAAAAGACCACGCCCGAATGGCTTTTTGGAAGAGGCATAACCTTAACATAAAAGTCATTCCGCAGTTGATGGACGAGAAGATGCTCCGTGAGTGGTATGAGCGCTGGCAAAAATATGAAAATTCCCCAGAGATTAATTCAGAGCAAAAAGCTCTTCTTAAAAAGATCAAAGACGGTACCGCAAGCAACATCTACCGTGTCTTAGTGAATGCTGATAAAGGCCCCACTGACAAGAGCTTAACCATTACTTATGATGCAGCAAGAAGTGTTGTCATTCATATCATGCAACACCGAACATAGTTGTCTCGTAAAGTACGTTTCCGGAGAATATTTGTGCTAATTGAGTTGCAACAATTGGCATCCCCCGGTGAACCGTGACTGTTGTCTGCTTGTTTGGAAAATCGCTTTGCATTTTATTGCTTGACCAAATTCGTATTCCTTTTAAGCTTTTTGAGTGACACTTTTAGTGACTTCTTTAGAGACAGTAAAATCCGTTGGTGTAGGCGTTTTGATACTAAAATCATTTCGCAAATTAAAGTGTAGGTTTCGATGGCAATTGTGTCTCTCCCTATTTTCATCTTTCGTTGCAACTTCCGCAATTGCTAGTTTCTCAGAGTTCGCGGAGAAACACATTACCCAACCTTATCGAGATGGCTTCGATACTCACGGTTTACTCATTGCCGGCGGAGGCTTACTGGGAGTCGCCGCAACTCAAACGCAAGATTACAATTGGCGGGCTGATTGGGCTAACTACAATCGAATGAGCCATCAGACTGCGCGTGTTGGCGACTACTTGGGCATGGGACTTATGGCTGCTGTAGTAGGTGGAGCGCAGCTGCTGTGGGATAACGAAAATGCTAT
The DNA here is from genome assembly GCA_002778785.1 of Bdellovibrionales bacterium CG10_big_fil_rev_8_21_14_0_10_45_34. Lineage (GTDB taxonomy): Bacteria > Bdellovibrionota > Bdellovibrionia > Bdellovibrionales > 1-14-0-10-45-34 > 1-14-0-10-45-34. The sequence continues at coordinate 107,236 of PEZS01000013.1, forward strand.
TCATCATATCGAGGCTCTCGCTCATACCTTCGTAGTAACAAGTATTTTGAAACAAATCAGCAATCGCGCTCGTCCAGCAAGTTCGAATCATCACAGCATGCCATCGGGTCATACATCTATCGTGTTTGCGACAGCCTCACACTTGGCGTATGCGTACGGTTGGAAGGCGGCTATTCCCGCCTATCTTGCAGCAACATTTGTGGCTGCATCAAGATGGAGCGATGATGCTCATTGGCTCAGTGATACCGTGGGTGGCGCCGGAGTCGGAATCTTTTTTGGCAGAGCCACTTACTTAGACGCCGAACACGATGATAGCCCTGAGGTTTGGCTCCACTGGATCAACCAGGGGCCATTTGTCTCCGTGAAGTTTCCCACCCCTTTTTAGCGACATTTAGTTACTGTTGTTTACCAAGAAAAATGACTGTTTTTTTGGTGACCATTTAGGATCGGTCATAATCGTTGATCGATTTCCCTTGGTAATTACAAGGGCGTTTTTAGTGACGCTGAAAGTCCCAAATTGGTCGACTGTCTAACTACTAGTCAGTCCCAGTCTAATACACTCGATTTTCTTCAATGATTCTCTTCAGTTAATGCAAAGTCTTTCGGCATTCATGTTGCTCCCTCTATTGGGTACGGAGGCGGAAGCATGAAACAGCATCTTTCAAGACGAGCTATTAAGGCCATAGCCTACTCTTCAGCTTTGGCATTTCTGACTGTGGCTGGGGTTTCACTTTTGACTTCGCACGATAGTATTGATTTTGACCTGTATGGTGAAGCTCGGCTCATGAGCCTTTCAAACCCCACCCAGATCAACTCAAAACCAAAAGATGTAGAGTCTCTTGTACTTCTTAATGATCCTGCAATCTCGCGAAACTGGGGCCTTGCTGGAACAGATGGTAAAGCAGATATTTCTGTATTCAAAGCCTGGAATATTTCAAAAGGCTCGAAAGACATCGTGGTTGGCATTATCGACACGGGCATAGACATTCATCACCCAGATTTAAAAGACAATCTTTGGGTTAACCAAGGCGAAGTAGGTCTTGATAAAAACGGCAAAGACAAGAGAACTAACGGAATTGACGATGATAACAACGGCTGTATTGATGATGTTCATGGTTGTAACTTCATCACCGGGCGAGGCGACGTTGAGGATCGTCATGGTCATGGCTGCAGCATCGCAGGAATTGTCGGCGCCAAGGGCGGTAATGGTATTGGAATTAGCGGGGTTTCACCCGAGGTGAGCCTAATGGTACTTAAATACTACGATCCTACTAGTCGCGGAAATGACAATTTGAAGAACACTATTAAGGCTATTGACTATGCTGTTCGTATGAATGCGAAAATCATCAACTACTCCGGCGGCGGGCTTGAAAAGAGTGATGAGGAATATAGCGCCATCAAGCGAGCTCAACAAAAAGGTATCCTTTTTGTTGCTGCGGCGGGGAACGAATACTCCAACTCAGATCAAGCACCTTACTATCCAGCAAACTACGGTCTAGACAACATCATTTCAGTAACGGCTATCGACCCTAAGACAAAGGTTCTTACGAGTAGCAACTTTGGTGAAAACACAGTTGATATTGCAGCGCCAGGCGAACAGATTTACTCCACTTTGCCAGGGGGCAAGTATGGTGCGATGACTGGCACCTCTCAGGCCACAGCATTTGTAACAGGCGTTGCCGCTCTGATTATGGCCAACAACAAACACTTTGATTACAAACAAGTGAAGAAGCAAATTCTCTCGACGGCAGACTTTGAGTCGAACATGAAAGGAAAGACACGAACTTCTGGCAAACTGAATTCCTTTGCTGCCTTAGCCATTCAACCAAATATTTCAGTAACGGGCCTTCCGGTCAACTTAGCGCCGCTGCTGCCTCGTGAAGAGAATAGCGAAATTGCAGCCATTGGCGGACTTGTACCCGAGACAACGAGTCCGATCAATTCTCTTTCACCCATACTCGAAGCCCTGAGCAGAAAACCCGCGAATAACTAAGTCGGCCTCGCCCCTCTACCGTCTTCGAGTTCTGCATTTCTGAGTTTAGTAACTCTAAGTTATGCAGCGTTTGTGTTTGGTAACTCTGCGTTTCGCACACTTTGTGTCATGCAGCGTTTGTGTTTTGATCTAAGTGTTCTCTATCTAAGTGTTCTCTATCTAAGTGTTCTCTATCTAAGTGTTCTCTATCTAAGTGTTCTCTATCTAAGTGTTCTCTAT
>PEZS01000013.1:109471-167302 GCA_002778785.1 Bdellovibrionales bacterium CG10_big_fil_rev_8_21_14_0_10_45_34
ATATTATGCTTTTTCCTTGACGGAGTATTGACCTTTTTACAGCTGCTCCTGTTGCATTTTTAAAAGAAAATAACACCCCGGTGTGTTCGTTGAAACGCAAGCTTAACAGCGCCCTCAATAGGCAGCCTGTTTGACTCTCTACGAGACCCTCCAGTCTGCATCAAAAAAAGCAATTTACTTTAAAATTGCGTTTTCAAAACCCGTGGTACGTTAGTTTTGTTAAAGCCATGCAGGTGCAACAAAAGGAAGCAAGATATGATAAAAACCAAAGCTACGGAGAATATTATGAATACCCAAAATACATGGCCTACGGCGACTGGTATTCAATCTCTCTCAGATACATCGCTTCTTGAGAAAATGAGACGCTTGGTCAAACAAGAGCGTGAGCTGTTACTCGAAGTTCTGCATCATCTCAAAGAAGTAAAGCGACGGCGCCTTTACAGCGATCTTGGTAGGGGCAGTCTGTTTGACTATTGCGTTAAAGACTTGGGTTATTCAGAAGGCGCTACCTATCGACGCCTTGAGGCCCTTAAACTTATCGAGGAACTGCCTGAGGTAGAAGAAAAGATTGAATCCGGCAAGTTAACTCTTAGCAACATAGCTCAAGTTCAACGGTTTGTTCGTGATTTAGCCAAGACTGATAAGAGCGCAGCATCAACACTTAGCAAAAGAGAGATAGTCACTCAAGTGGAAAACAAGTCGGCAAGAGAAGTCGAAAGGTTCTTGGTAGCACAAAGCCCAAAAATCGTTTTGACCAAAGAAAGTGTAAGGCCCATTTCTGAAACTCACTCTCAGCATACAGTGATCTTGAGCAAGGAAGTCCTTTCGAAACTCGAGACTGTGCGATCTTTACTCGGCCCTAAAGGGACCACTTGTTCACTCGCTGAACTTATCTCTGAAATGGCAACTTTGGCCGAAGTGACTTTGAAACAAAAAAAGTTCGGTAAGAAGAATGCGCAACAAATGGTTGTGACCGATTCAGATAGCAAATTCTCTTACCAGGAACCCCAGCCCCACGTAGCTTCGACTTCTACGTTGAAAGTTGCTCCGGAAAGTGCAACAACTCTTCGAAATATAGTGTGTGAAAAACAAACTTCATTGGCCAACCGAAAATCAGGTCATCAAACTGATATACCCTCCATCGACCCGTCAAATGCCATACTGCAAAAATCAACGGCAAACCAGAAATCGCCGCGTGAGAAAGAAACTATAGCAATCAGTTGCGAAGATAATCTTCAAACTACCATAGATTCGACTTCCACGTCGAAAGTGAAACTAGAAAATTCAGCGACTACCAAGAAAACAACTTGTGAAAAAGAATCCTCATCGTGCAACCGAGAAGTCAAAACTGTCTTAAATTCGACTTCCACGTCGTTAGTGAAAGTTCAAATAACAAAAACGCGGTCAAAGAATCAGCGATATATTTCGGCTAATCTTAAAGCTCTCATTTGGAAACGCGACGGTGGATGCTGTCAGAAGTGTGGATCAATGAGAAATCTAAATTTTGACCATATAATGCCAGTTGCGTTTGGCGGAGAATCAGAACCTCACAATCTCAGGCTCCTCTGCTTTTCGTGCAATGGGCGACAATGGATTCGAAACTCCCGGAGTCGCCCTCATATACCTAGCTGAAACACTTCCATCCCAGCAGACGAGTCGAACGAGGCTTAACTCAGCCCAACAAGACTCGGACAAAACGCTTAGTTTGCAAGCAGGATGGCAAGCACACTTCGAGAAAAAACTCTTGGCAACTGCCAGATTGCGAGCAGAAGACAAAGCGCAGGACGAGGGGAACGAGGCGTAGCTATAGCCCCAACAAACCCCAGACAAAACGCTTAGTTTGCAAGCGGGATGGCAAGCGCACTTCGAGATGAGTGAGGCGTAATCCTTTACGCCGCAACGAATTCGAGAAGGAGCATTGTCATATCCGCGACGCAAAATGAGTGTTTTGCTAGGAGAAGACCCACTTAAACCCAACCCCCATCACAAACAACGCCGCACTCAGTGCTAGCATGGTTCTTAGCGAAGGATCAAAGAGCCCAATGGCAGCCATGGCTCCACTTAGAAGAAAAATCATATGATAAAATCGTACTCGCGAAATCGCACGGCGCGGTCTTTCGGCCGCTCTTAAACTGTGCTTTAAAAGGGAACGCTCCTCGATCCTATGAATCATTTTTCTGGCGATTGGATCATCTCTGCATATTTTGCGAATTTCTTCATACTGAAAAGCTGCAAAGGCTGCAGAATTTTCATCGAAAGCCAAAGAAACAAACTCATCGTGAAGCTCTAGTCTTTCATAGTTTTTTAAAAGCTTCTGCCATCTCTCTTTAAGGCGCTCACTCGCCTCTGGCGACTCTCCGCGATTGCCTTTTTTACCGAACTCGATAATTCGATCAATCTCAAAACGACTATCTTGATCTCGACCCTGACTCTCTTTGGCCTCGCGCTTCGAAATACCAGAAGGCGCGGTAACAGAGTTAGAAACTAGCGCGCTGCCTGCCGCACTTTTCCCATCATTTTTTTCGAGAGCTTGCGCGCTACCCGCGTTCGCCTTCGACATTGTCTGAGCGGTTAAATCTGGATTCTCATCTGACTTCGACCCAGAAAGTTTTTGATTTGTAAAAGCAGGCAGAAATCCGGATTCATTAAACCCAAAACCACTTTCAAAACTCAGATGATCCGCCAACCAAAAAATAGTCGAACAACCTGCACACTCGTACTCTACTCTTTTGCCTTCATACTGCGCCAACTCATCTTTTGCTGAAAAATACGACTTTTCACAGTTGGGACATCGAAATCGGATCACTTCCATATTTTCCCTCTCTCCTTGTCCAATGAAGAAATCATATGAAGAGAAAGTGACGATGACAATGCCCGAGGCCAAATATTGGACCTTATGAGATTTTTCGAATCACCAGCAAGATACCTTTCGAACTTTGACTAGCGATTTGCTTCCGCATGCGCAGCTAGTGACTAATTTATTGATCTTTTATGAATGATTTTCCGTGGCGGCTCTAAACGAGCGAATACCCACGCCAAAAACAACCTGTTCGTCGACTCTTAATTGGCAATTTTTTCTCCGCATGCGCAGCTGGTGAAAGAAGTTTGTCCATGTCATTAATAACATATTCTTCGATTCTTCATTTGCTACTTGCCACTTACTGCGTGGCTTTAGACAATGGTGTAAACCCAATTTCAAAATGAGTTTTCATGCAAAGGCATTTAGCGAGACTCTCTACAGTCAATCAGTTCGTACTCACCTTGCTGTCGAGCGTGCTTATTGGTTTCACATATCTTCCTATTTTGACGGTGGAGAGCGGGTTTCCGGAAGTTCTCTTCCCTCCCCTAAGCCTGCCGTTCTGTTTGATTCCAATTTGGTTTGTTTGGTTTCGATCCGAAAGCGCAAAACAGAATTTTTTATGGGGTTGGTTATCGCAGGGAATTTACAATCTTATAGGATTTCACTGGATCTACTACACGGCCCAAGAGTTTGGGCACTTCCCGCCGGTGCCATCGGCCCTCATACTTATTGCCTACGTTGCGTTTAGTGCACTTCAGTTTCCATTATCAGGTTGGCTGTTTGCAGTCCTTCGAAAACGCCTTGGGCTTAGGTCGAGTCCTTGGTCTGTTCAGATTTTGCTGCTGATTGGTGTGAGTAGCGCACTAGATACAGTCTTTCCTCAGATTTTCCCTTGGAATTTTGGGTATCCTTGGTATTGGTCTCACACCCAGATATTTCAAAATGCTGAATGGATTGGCTTTGAAGGCCTTAGCCAAGTCACCTACCTCATCAATGGACTTTTGCTACTAGGTTTCATGAATCTTAGCCGCAAAAAACCCGAGGTCGAACATTTTTTTCAGCACAATGTTAAAGCACTTCTCTGCTTGTTAACTACTATTGCCATTCTTGCGAGTCTTGAAATCAACGGACAGCGCCTATTGAGAAACCTTCCGCCGGCTAAGCGACATGCGAAAATTCTTTTTGTTCAAGGAAACATTGGCAACCATGAGAAATTTTATGTTGAGCGACAGAGCGACTTTCGTACACCAATTATCGACAAATACGTGGATCTCACATCGGAAGCCGTGAGAAACTATAATATCGCGACTTCATTCGACGAAAAGTTGAAACCTGATTTTGTCTTTTGGCCAGAAACGGCTTTTCCCGGCTACCTCGACGCCTTAAGAAGAACCAACCCTGACGGACTTAGACTTAAAGAACTCGTTGAAAAGACGGGCATTCCTTTAATCACTGGCTCCTATGCCGGCGGAGAGAATGATGACACCTATAACGGTATCTATCTCGTTACCAAAGCCAGCTACCCCGATATGCAGGCTTATCACAAGAGGATTCTTTTGGCCTTTGGCGAATACTTCCCTTTTGGCGATCGGCTCCCCTTTCTTTATGATTGGTTTCCGGCAGTCTCTAAGTTTGGCCGAGGTGCCGCAGATCAAACGCTCACTTTGAATGACATCAAAATGTTTCCGCAGATTTGCTATGAAGGGCTCTATCCTGTGCAAGCCTCAAAAAGTTACCAGTTGGAGGCTAATCTTATCGTCAACGTAACAAACGACTCTTGGTTTGGCGACTGGCTTGAGCCGTACCAACATCTGCTCATGACAATGACTCGATCAGTAGAAAACCGTATATCTATAGCCCGGGTTACAAATACAGGAATTTCAGCGGCAGTGGCATCCAGCGGCGCGCTCATTTTTCAGTCACCTCGAGGTCAAGAATGGGCGCAAGTTCAAGAAATACCCATTTATCCAACGATTCCCACTTTCTACCAAAAAATTGCTGGTAAGGTTTGGCTTTTTTGGCTAACTCTTTTTCTGTTAGCATTTGGAGTTTTGGTTGGAAGCAAATTATTTGAAAAACATCGATTGGGAACTGGTTCTTCGGAAAATTAAAGAACTCGCTTCGAGTGATCTCGCCAAAGATGAAATCGATCGAACGGCACCGCTTGGTTCAGCAGCTGAGGCACTGAACCAGTTTCGACAAATTGAAGAGGCGGCTGAACTTATCGAGGTGGCAGGAAGAACAACCGCCGAAAGTCTCAATCTCTTCCCGCTATGGTTTGAACGATTAAAAAAATCAGCTGTTTTAAACGGTGTCGAGCTTAAAGATGCGCGACTGTTCTTTATTGAAGTGTTGGCGCTGAAGCAGATCCTGAGTCAGTCAAGCGGAACTTGGGTTCAACAAATAAAAGCGCAGCTTCTTGAGGCCAAACGCCCTATCTCCGCGATTGACCAAGTGTTAACGCCTGACGGAAGTGTGCGCAGCGATGCGAGTGAAACTCTTTACAATTTGATTCAGCGAAAGAAAGATTTTGAAAGAGAAGTTCGAAATCACTTGGATACATTAGTAAAGAAACATGATCTTGAGCCTGTTTTGAGGGACCGATTTGTTACCACGCGAGAAGGGCGCTGGGTCGTGCCCGTCAAAAGCGGAATGCAACATCAGCTGAAGGGGATCATTCACGATAGTAGTCAAAGCAAGCAAACCGTTTTTATCGAGCCCGAAGAAGTTGTAAAAACAAACAATGAACTTCGCAAAATTCTTTCGGCCATTGACGAAGAAATTCATCATCTCTTTAAAGAACTTTCTAAAATGCTAGAGACGATGATTGAAGAGATCAAGCTGGCACACCAATGCCTGCTCGATTGCGACATTCGGTTTGCTCAGGCCCAGTTTGCGCGCTTGGTTGAAGCGCGTAGTGTCACCTTTTCAGACGGTGAATTGTTTTTACACGAACTGCGACACCCTATTCTAGAGTTAGAAAAGAAAGAGGGCCCTCGGGTAGTTTCTAATACCGTGGAGCTGTCGGGTGAGCGACGAATACTCTTACTTTCTGGCCCAAATGCGGGCGGTAAGACAGTGCTTTTAAAATCGGTGGGCCTTGCTTGCCATATGGCAAGATGCGGACTCTTGCCAGTTTGTGATGCGAATTCACGAATACCTTTTTTTCGGCGGATATACGCGGTCGTCGGCGACAGTCAAAGTGTGAGCGAGCATATCTCAACATTTGCGGCTCACCTCAAAGCACTCAACGAAATCCTTGAATTGCCAAGTGCCTCTCCGCAGCTTGTGCTCGTTGATGAGATCTGCGGCGCGACGGATCCTGAAGAAGGCGCTGCTTTAGCCAAGTCTTTCATAATGGCCTACGAAAAAATGGGATCTTTTGGGGTGGTGACATCCCACTTAGGGCCGATCAAAAAAGGGTGGGAGACCAATAAAGGCGTTTTACCTGGCTCCATGGAGTACAGCGATGAGGCAGGCGGCGCAACCTATCGCTTAATACTTGGTGCCCATGGTCGCTCAATGGCACTTAAAGTCGCCGAGAAAGTCGGAGTGAACCACGCGATTGTAGAGCGGGCGCAAACTTTTTTATCGCCAGAGTCTCAATCTCTTCATAAAGCGATGAAAGAAATTGAAGCGAATCAATCAGAGTTGAATGCCATGAGAAAGGACCTCCAAAAAGAACGGTCAGAAGCAGAGAACTCCCGCAGAGAATATTTAAGACTTATCGATGATCTCAACAAAGAAAAGGCAACACTACTTGAAGACCTTGCTGCAAAATCTGAGCAAAAACTTTTGGAACTCATCGATCAAGCCAAAAAAAGCGATGACCGAATTAAAGGGCTCGAACAACTCAAAAGCCAAATGCCTGAAATTATAAAAGGCCCGCAACGCTCGGAGATCGCCAATGTTCAAGATTTTCTGACTCAAAACCCGGTGGGATCACGCGTTTATATTCCTCACTTGGCGAAAGATGCAATCATTCAAGGAGTCGCCAATCAAAAAGGCGAAATACCCGTTTTGGCCGGAAGCATGCGGTTATCTATTTTGTGGTCGCAGCTGAAGCCAAACTCACTACCTGATTCTGTCACGAGAAAGGTCATTCGCGAAACCGGGTTTCAGATGCCCATCGCCACTCAAGCCGAGCGAACAATTGACCTACGAGGTTTTCGAATTGAAAAGGCCCTTGAGGAGCTCGAGCTTCAACTCGATCGCGCCATGCAAGCTCAGACAGATAAAGTAAGAATCATTCACGGCCACGGAACCGAAGCGTTAAAGCGGGCCGTTCGCACTTACCTTGCTCGCTCCATTTACATTAAGAAATGGCGAGCTGGGGACACAGAAGCTACTGGCGACGATGGCGTCACTTTTGCCGAACTTGGCTAACGTAGTTAAGTTCAAAAAACTTTTAGAAATTTAAATAGGGCTGTCGTGGTGTTGCCAAACATAGCAAGCAAACCAGTGGCAACACCTAGAAAAGCGGAGTCAAAAACATCCAACACATTGGCAGCAGAAAGTGAGGGTACTCATTAAGGGCAACTGGATTTGTCAAAGGGGAGCGAATAATCAGAAATAGACTGAATCGTTGAAACGATACACGACTTCACTTCAACGGAGCTAGAATCTTGCGCAATCTCTTCGCTATTGTTGGTCTTTGACATCACAATTGCAGAGGCTGTGAGGTCATAAACCATCGTCCCCTCTAAGACGCTCTTCATACCCACCCCTACGAGCCTTGCCTCAGAGGGATTCACTTCTCCGGAATACTGAAGCTCGATGCACTCATGACTTTTTTGACAACGAAAATGCGATTTCAGCAATGTAGTCAACTCCAGCACCATCTTGAGCTGACTATTCGATGCATTCCAATGGTATAGGCTCTCCCAAGTATCTCCGACTTTAATGGGTTTATCTGGGATCGGAATAAGTGGTACATAAAAAATTGAACCCGGAAGCTTATTTGCCACCTTCAGCACTTGGGTTCGATCATTAAGCGTCCAAACAATTTTTTCGCCAAGTTCGGGAAAGGCCATATTGTTGAGGTTTTCTTGACCATCCTTACGGAGCGTCTCCATGGCGTAGTCGTAAACTGTGATTTCGGATTCGGTTCGCTCAGACAGGACTTCTGCTTGAACGGAAAAGGTAAGGTCTTCTTCTCGTTCAAAGTTCACCTGCCCTTTGTTCGTCGTTCTAGTGAGGGAGTGATACTTGTAATCAGTGACTTCTTTTTGGCCCACCTGGGGCTTGAAACGAATATTAAGTGGGCTATCCCCTTCTATCATATCAACATGCTTTTGCCCCGATGTGCAGCCAGTAAAGGCTAATAAGAGTATTACGAGGCAAAAAAGTGACTGCTTTGTTTGACGAGAGCTTGGTGTTCCATCTCGTTTTCTCATAATGATACCCTCTCGTTAAAGCCTGTCTATAAGTTGGGCGCTGTTGTGAGTATTTGATCAAAAGTCTAACATCAAACTTTCCGGTTAGCCTAGTAGACGCGTAGGGAGTCTAGTTTTCGTTTGACTGTCTCAGAGTGAGACGCATCAAGGCAAAGTTCTTGCAGTACTTAGTCTTACCAAGCTTGGGGGATTTATGAAGAACCAACAATGGAATACCAAAAAGGCAGAGACGAAAAGCCGCCCTGCTGTAGTTCAGAATTCTGAAAACACCAATCGGCAGAAGAATCCAAGTTCTCAGCTTTCAACGAAATGTTTGAAGCTACTCGCGATATCATCACTTGTTGTTGGTGTGTCGTGCTCTCGGGGAAATAACGATCAAACAAACATCACGACAACTCAATACAGTTCGACAAGTCTGGAATCAGAACCCAGAATATTTTGTAATTCTAATTTGATTCTCAGTGACAGCTTAAGAGTCCTAATTTCAAGTGGTTCTGTTTTTGATCCTAATGAAGAAACTATTGTCACCTTTAACGACCCAGGAGATCTGTTTCGATCACGCAGCTCAGGCGAAACGTTTTTTCTTGAAATTCGGCAGTACGACGCCCTTTCTGATGGTCAAGCCGTCGGGGGTCAGTCGGCCCTCAATTTTGATGTAATGTTTAGTGGTATGCCCATAGCCAACAATGTGCAAGGCCTTAGCGAATTTGATCTGTTCACGCTGTCACAGACTGTGATGGGCGGCCAGACCATTTATCTATCGCAGCTTTCATTAAAAATTTCGGATCTTGCTAATCCGGGCCATTCCACGTCGAAACTCCTACAGGTCAATATCGGAATAAGAAACGAAGTTGGCGGAGCCGCTTGGGCTGATGAAGCTCTGCTTTTGCTTCCGGGATTCTTGGCAAATCCAAACATCTATGCCGCAGTTAATCCTGGACTTGCCGGCCTACACCCACTTTTTAGCGACTCGGCATCTAATCGATCCAGTGACGACTACAAACGTTTGGGCGACAATCTCTGCAACTGAAGTCCTATAGCTTTTTTTGAGATAAAACACAGTCACCAAAGATGGCAAAAGATCCGCGAAACACAGTCTGCGCTCAGTGGCTTTCTTCGCGGACAAACTCTTCGAGCTGCAAGTTTTCACCATGACGGTATCGATCCACCAAGTGCACATCGTTAGTCGGAAACGAAAACAACACGTAATGTGTGTCTGACAAAGACTCTTCGATCGTCACTATCAAGTAATAAATTGGCTCTTTGCTTTTGGCCACGGTAGCCTCGTTGTCGGTTTCTACCTGGCCCACCAGTTTAGTGCCTTCTTTTTCTGCTTGAATCTGAAGATCAGTAAACTCTCTGACAAAAGTAACGAGCACATTTCCCATCGTATCGTTGTCTCTCCAAATCTCATCGGGCTCATCTAAAACCTCTTCGCGTAACTGAACGTACTCTCCAAACTCATCTTCGTTAATGTCGGTGGGCGATCTTAGCGTTACCATAGCGGCGTAGAGTGCTGTGGCAAACTCGTCTCCTTCGCTGAGGGCATCGCCAAATAGATTCTCTGTCTCTTCTAGTTCATCGCTTCTATAGTACACTCTTAACCCCCTTCTATAGTGAGCAGCGAGGCGCTCGTCGGACGTTGCAAACTGCAAAAATACAAACGTTGGTCTTCGTTTAACGGCGTAAGCCAATACGACCACAAACCTCGGAGTTTCGTCATCGCCTGATTCCAACTTAGAGATGAACACACTGAGCGTATAGCCAGTGAGGGTGTCGGAGTCTTCCCAGATCTCGGTGGGGTGTGCAAGGACGTAGGTCAATTCGTCACGCTCTGGAATTCCCACTCGAGAGTCTACTTTCAACTTTTGCATGGCGTTTTCGAGCTCGTCGGCCAAAAAAGAAATTTCTCCGTCAAAATGTGCCATGGCTTCATCGTGGGATCCAAAAACAAGCGGACGGCTCGGATCAATCACCACCCGACCGGATTTGGATTTTTTTTTGGTGGGGAGTTTTCTACGACTCTTCAACGTCACTTCTCCGCTTTTAGTCTAGGAGCTTGGTCCAAGAACTTAGTCTAGGTTGGTTCAAAAACCTGATCAACCAGCCTGCTTCATCCAAGAACTTCATCCAAGAACTTGGTCTAGGAGCTTGGCGTAAAAGCTCCTCCCCATTGTTAACAGTAGAAACTTATCAGAGCCGCCTGTCAAACCGATGAGTGATGTGTGCGTCACTTAATTGCGTTCATAGTTTTGATATTACCCACTAGTTTAGCAAGGGCCGAATTGCGATACTTTTTGCTAGAAATCACGCGCACACCGGCGCCAAAGGCCACTGACCTTAAAGATGCTGCAGGGCCAGAGGGTTCAAGAGAAGTCGCTGCGGAAGACTCTCAAACTTCGCCCACCCTTGAGACACCAAATGACTCTGCGTCAGCACAAAAACCTACGTTAGATGACTCTGCGTCGGCACAAAAACCTACGTTAGATGACTCTGCGTCGGCACAAAAACCTACGTTAGATGACTCTGCGTCGGCACAAAAACCTAGCGCCGCACCGAAACAATCTAAGCGACTTATAACAACTTCGCTCGATCCCATGCAATACAGCCAGTACTACCCTTTACAAAGTGATGAGACACTGCGAATGGTTGACACCTGGATGTGCCGAGGCGCTACTAATCTTCAAGCGCCATGTCCGTCGCCAAGAACTCGACCTAAGACGCAATCTGCAGGTGAAGCTGCAGTACCACCTGCGACGCTTCAATCTGATCAGCTACAATGATTTAATGGATATCAAGCCCACATCTACTTTGCGAGCCAATGAGCAAGAGATGCTCAAAGATCACTATGAAAAACTCAAGGTGCTAAGAGAAAAGCTCATCGAAAAAAAGGACGAGATCGCCAAGTCCTATGAAAAAGACGCAAAAAATCTCGAGCACAAATCAGAAGAGCAAAAAGCTCGCCAAATTGCCGATCACCGAATGGAATTAAAAAAACAGAAGGAGCTTCTACAAAATCAACTTGAAACCCTTAGGCAGTCTCAAAAGCAGGCGGAGGAGAGTCTCTTTAGGCTTAAGGAGCAGCACGAGGCGCGCATTAATCAACAGGTGAAGTCTCAAGAAACAAGAATGGCAGTGCTATCTGACAATTTTGAAGAGCAGACCGAGGCGCAGCAACAAAGAGCGAAAGAGCGCATTAGGGGTATTAAATCCAATCTGCAGTCTGAAGAGTCAGCCGTTACAACCAACTACCAAAAAAGGATTGAAGCTCAGAAGGAAGAAAGAAAAAAGGCACTTAACGAACTTGGTGCTCGCTACGAAAAGCAGTCTCACCAAATATCTACGCAAAATGAAGAGAGATTGAGAAACCTTCAGGCGAAGGGCAAAACGGAGTACGTAGAGACACAGAGTGAGATTCAAGAGAAGAACGAAATTCTTCGAACAGAATCTGCTCAAAGACTTGAGAGCAATCAAGTTAAGGCCAACCAGCAGATAAAGTCAGAGCAACAAAAATATCAAAAACAACTCAATGATCTGCAGAAACAAAGTGAAGAGAAGCTTTCACAAAAAGAACGTATAATGAATGAACAGCTAGAAGCTCAAAAATCAGAACACACAAAAGAGTTTAATAGGGTTCAGACAGAAAAAGAAAAAAGCCTCAATCAACAAAGCGGCAGTCTGAAACACTCAGAACTTAGGCTTAAAAAAGAAAATGAGAAACAACTTAATAACCTGCGCGAGCAACACAGTCAGAAGCTCGGCGAAGAGCGAAAGACTTATGAGAATCAACTTGGAAAAACAAGACAAGTCTACCACGATACGCTTCAAAAGCAGAGACGGGAGTTTTTAGATCAGTACAGTCTCAACCAAACTACAGGGCGAAAAATTTTAGATGAACAAGAAATTCTTATCAACCGTGCGGTGAACGATCAAAGACGACGACTTGTCGAGCCCCTGACAACTTTAGAAACTAAAGCTCAAGATAGTTTTTACCGCATGCAAGAGGTGCCCAGTCGACTCACCGAGTATGACCGAGGGTTTTTATTTGAAGCCGAAATACCAAAGCACGAAGTAGAAAATATTCAAATACGTGTCCAAAAAGACAAAATAGTTCTCTCAGGAGAGAGATCCTTTAACGAAGATATCAACGATCCCAGCAGCCGAGTGCAAACCAACACCCATCAAACCTACCGAAAAGAGATACCGCTACCTTACCTGGCAAATGAAAATGGAATCACAAAAACCTATGACGCTGAAACTGGATTGACCGAAATTGTTATTCCAAAAATGGGCGTTAGACCGACCGCCGAACCCTCAGAAAGTTAGCACTTGAGAGCTTGAGCCAAATGGCCATAAATGGCTTCATAAAAAGTGCGCGGTTGTCGGTCTTAAGGATCAAAATAATAGGACTCTCGGGAAAAGAATCAAACGCTAGTTGAAAGTGCCGTCGACCACGTTGTCGAGAGTTTTATTGTGATCGATCGTCCAAACATCGTTCGCAGCGCCATCTAAATTTGCCTCGGCCACTGCAACAAAAGCATCAGCTTGACCCACCAAATCGACCACACATGTCGGGGCAACCGTAGCAATAGCTGTGGGCCCATCAGTGCAGTTGGAATTTGCCTCAGCACAGATCGCCGCTGACGTGTTCCGAGCGGGATCATGATCATCTGCGATTCCGGCGGCCACCATACCAGGTGGATCACCACAAGCTCCCCCAATCGCATAGCGATAGACAAGATTGCCTTCTAGTCGAACATTGTTGTAGACAAGGTCTGACGAGTATTGACCCCAGTCATTTAAGAAAAGCTTCTCCTGAAGATAAATCATGGCCAAATTAGTTCTCGCCTCAGCTTGTCGCGACTTACGCTGATAAAGGTTAAAACTCGGCAGTGCTATGGCCGCAAGAATCCCTGCGACGGCCACAGTAAACATGATTTCAACGAGGGAAAATCCTCTTATCCCAGCCCCTGTACCCTTCACATTTTTTTCATCCTGATGATTTTGGTGCACCTTAGAAGTCCCTATCTCGCATTGTACAGTTTAAACTCTCTATTTCTTTATTTCTTTATTTCTTTATTTCTCTAATTCTTAATTCCTAATCTCTTTATTTCTGACAATGCTCGCCTCACGAGGCTTCCTTTAATTGTGCGACTACACTTTTTTGAAAAGCGCGCCAGAGATTATTAATTAGAAAGCTCATGGAATTTCTACAGGCAAGTCTTCTCATAAATACAAGTAACTCGCCATGTGCTACCCACGGGGTATTCACAGTAGTAAGGCCCATTTCCAATTACGTCAGTCCACCAAGCCGCCCCCGTGTCCCAAACATACCGCGAGCCGGTACCAGCCTCAAAACACACACCAGTTGGCTGATTGAAGTTTGGTGCAGTGCCTGGATTAGTGCCAAAAAAGGATGCCGGTGAGGCTCCATAATAGGATGCCGCTCCCGTGTAGCCATAATTCTCAAAGCAGGCCCGTGGGATAGCCGGCGGGCCAACAGCCATCAACAAACTTTCACCAGTGGAACCAGTCCCGTAGCCCTCTGTGGTACAAGACGGATATGCGAATGCATTGACTGCATGATAGAATTCCGCCCTCCTAAATGTCCAAGTTCCCGGCTCTGACGGAGGGATACAGTTGAAAGGAGCCCCCGGCTCAACGTTAATTCTTTCGCAAGGAACTCCATTTGAGGACATCAAACTTCCACCCTCACAATAACCTGCCCCCGGACACGCTGTAGGCGTAGCTGTTGGACAGCAATAACTTGCATTGCAAACTGCGGCAGATCTTTGTATTCCGTCTGCTATAAAGGAGCAGCCGCCGGTATCTGTCGCAGAAAGAAGCCCGCCGCTACATTCCGAGCAAGCTGGAGGAGTCATAGTTGGTGGACAAGTTGGTAGTGGTGCGCACTCCGGCACGCCGTCAGTGATTCCGGTAAGAAGCTCGTTGGGTGCGCAGCGCACCTTTGCTCTTTGCCGCGTGCAGTTTTCACACTGACCTGTGGCTGCATTATATGTACATCTTAAGTTTTCACAAACTTCGCGTATGTCACCCTCAGAAGCGGTGCAGCTTCTGATTATACCCGCTGGGTTTGTGAAAAGCTTTAATGGAACAGAAATCACTTCACCCTGTAAACCCTGATTTGGATTAGTCGGAGCGAGCGTCAGTTGAACCGTCGCGGCAAATGCTCTGTCTGGCAAGGCGGCAGGTGCCGTAACACGTATATCAGTCACTGTGTACTCGCCGCCGTTGGCCATAGACACTCGAGTGGGGTCAATCGACTCACCCATACGTACAATTCTGCCTGCGTTGACACCGGGATAATTTATTTCGTTAAGAACTAACGGATCTTGAGGGTAATTGAGACCTACAAAATTAGCCACACAACCCTCTTCACTATTAACGATAGCAGAGAGCGCTTTTCTGATATCAGGCGGTTGCGCTCTCACACTCGCCACTTTTAACTGGCGACTCATCTGAAATACCATCGTTCCAAGAGAGCCAACCGCAATCAAGCCCAGGCCAGCCGCAAGCAGAGCCTCTATCAAAGAAACCCCGCGCGAGTTTAGACCAGACTTTCTGGCAAGCACGTTCGCTCTTTTTGCTATGGATAAAACTAAGGTATACAATTGAGCGAAACGCATATCGCATCTCCATCATCATCAAAACCGTTGAGCGCACTTCCAGCCGGGCAGTTCGCGGTAGCCGGGTTAACTCCTATATCACATTCACCAGTCATCGGATCATAAGCCGCACCTTCAATCGCCCGGCAAACCGACCCCGAGTTGTCTTCGGCTTCATAGCAACTTTCGACTACGCCATTCCTCGTAAAAAACTGAAGGGGTATCGAAGTTTGAACCTCAAATAAACCTCCCTGCGGATTTGTTTGTCCTGAAGAAGCTATAACTAAATTCACCAAAAAGTGATTCGCACCAAGACCACCACCACCAGAGGCAGCGGCTAATGCAATTCTCGTTACTCCCGAGCGTCCCGCAGCAAGTACGGGGCTTCCGTTAAGATCGACAATGGCACCAACTCCGGTTGTCCCAGGCCACACCATGTTTCCAAAATTTGCCATACACCCTTCTTCAGTAGAAAGAATGGTGCGTGCTAAAAACACTTCCTGCTGCGTTTCGCCTCTATCTATCGCAAATTTTTGAAAGGCAGCCGAGCGCATCACTACATGACTAATCCCAAGCGCCACAACAGAAAATGCAGCTACCCCAGCAAGCATTTCTACAAGAGTGAAACCACGACCGGCTTTTGTAGTCATTTTTTCTAATAACATGATTCACCCTGCGTATCTCTTGTTAGGCGAGGCCCTTCAATGCCATAAATCTGCTGACCAACATAACCCGAAGAGCAACTGAAGGTAAGCGTATAGTTACTTGTAACAGTGTAATAGCCTTGGCTACTTGGACAAAGTACGTCAAAATCTTCTTCCTCTTCGTTGTAAATTTGTGACTGACCAACGAGTAGTGTGTATGTCTGCCCATTATGGACATAAGTGCAGGCAGGATCGGTGCAACCATATTCTGTAATTATTTGTGAAAATGTACCGTTTACCTCATTGCCCCAGACCCCATTGGTGCATGTTTTTGTTACGCTTTGAAATTCCCTGACTGTTTGTTTGCCCAATTTAGGCGAAGGACAGCTCTCAATTCGTTCACCAAGATCAATGTCGTAAGTGGCGGTTTGCCCACTGTTGTATGTCACGCTCCCACCCGCACTGGTGCTAAGATGACAAGTCGTAGGAGCAGGGTCTTGACACGCATGAGCTGGATCAAAACCATTGGTTACAGGTCCGGTATCACTTGTAAGAAGAGCTGAGCCAGTAGTCCCATTACATTGCACTATCTGATCCCGAATTTGAAACTCCACACGAATGCCTGTTTTGGGATGTGTGCAGGGGTGAATTATGCTGTTTGGATAAGTAGTAAACTGTCGGCTCGTATTGGGCGCCATTGTGTGAGACACGCCGTCTGCTGCCACAAAAATGCAGTTCTTCGGAGCCGGATCTACGCAGGCACCACTGCTGTCGTAAACTTTGGGGTAGACACATGGTGGAGCACTAGGCCTGCAAGTGCCCGACCTCCTGTCACGGAAATACCCAGCAGTGGGACAAACCTCAACACAGGAGCCGCTACTACCACGTCTACCACGTGAGGATACAGCTGTATATCCGCTTGGACAAGCACAAGTACTGCCATTCCAAGTCGACCCCGCTATCAATGCACACTGGTTTTCGCACGCGCAAGTTGTTGAGTTTCTGGTTTCATTTGCACCGCACGAAGGGTAGCAATATCCATTGCACTCTTGATGCCCGCTCGAACAGGTAACGCGATAATCGGCAGAACACATCTTTACACCGCTAACCGTCTTCACTGTCAAAGGGTGCGGACAGTAGCAAGAATTGCTTGATGAATTGTAGAGGTATCCGTTTTGACAAGTGGAGGGGGCACTTGGGTTGCTTGGGCCACCTGTAGGACTGCCACTACCTGTTTGTGGCGGTGCAGTTTCAGACCTGTTCGGATCATAACACTGTCCATTGATTCGCACTTGCCCAGCCAAACACTGAGTCACTGGCGGAGTGTACGCCAGCGGCGGAGTCACACCTGGTATTCCCTCGGGTGGATAATAGGGCCTGGGCGCTGGAACTGGCATGTCTCTGTTACATAGCGCGTTTCCATTGGCATCGAAACCGCCAATTGCCTTGCCTGAGGCGCAGGCTTGGTTTCCAAAAGCGCGAGGCGAAGTTTCGCAGTTACCACTGACGTAGTCGTATCTGCCGCCCATAGCTTCGCAAACACCTTGGCTAACATCTTCGTTTGTTCCGCAAGAGACAATTTGCCCCCCGGCATCAGTTCTAACTTTTAAACCAAAGTTTCGAGTCCAACCACGTGAGCCCAAATTATCTTGATTGGCGCGCATATTGATACTTAACTGCGCGACATGCTCGTTGTTAGATGCCGTGGATCTTGCCACGTGCTGGAGCCTCATCGAGTTGACAATAAAGTTTGGATAGCCCTCAACAAGTTGTCCGCTCTGGGCAATAAACTCACCACCGACAACAGCCCCAGCCGCATCAACATTCGGAAGTGCGGCCACATTGACTGGATTGGCTGGATTGGCAGAATACGCCGTACCGCCTAAGCTTCCCGTACAAAAACCTTCGACAGAAAGTCTGTTGTTAATTTCTTTCATAAACGCATCTCTGTCTGTGCGAATCGCAGACTCCGCGTTCGTGCGGGCAAGCTCTACTGGAGCCTTCGTTAAGAAAAAACTCGCCGATGCAATCAAAGTTAACGCCAACACAGCAATTAAGACGGCCGCCCCTGATTCTGACTTTAATGGACTTGTTCGATTATTCATTGAACTTCCCAAGGACGTGTCTGAGTCACTCGTTAAAATGCGCATGCATGTGACAATACCGTCAATGATTTGTTTTTGGTTCATAACGGTAAGTGTTCGGCAGTCCTGAATAGAGTCTAAACACCTTTTGGCAGATTTTAGTCAGATGCCTTTAAATTGAAGATGAATGTGTCGTAATGAGAGTGCCAGGTCCTATTCGTGGAAGCGGCGCTTCAGAGAGAATGCCGACTACCTTTTTCGGATGCGTAAGGTCAAAGTGTCTTCACGGACGACTCTCAGAATGAGACTCTCGCTCTGGCTACGACTTTCTGTGACGTTCGCGCTTTTGGCTGACGTATTCAATTTCTCCAAGCAAAAAGCTCAGTCGGCCTTGAACTTGCTGGAGGCTTTCGACGTTTTGGCGGAGGTTTCGACAAAGCTCCACTGCACTACTACTGGTCGGCTCTTGCCTCGGGACTTCTACGAAGCTATCACGACGCATTAAAGAGTAAGGGGCCCAGCGCATTTTTTGAATGAGCTCAAATCGATTCAAAAATCTTTCGCGCCTTGTTTCTTGAGCCTGACTCATTTGTGGTTCTCCTCACCAAATCCCTATAAATGCTAGACCTAGGGCTGATCGTTTCACAACAAAAATCTCACTGAACGCAAATTATTACGCTTTTTGCTAAGGCCGAACAGAAGGCCCATTGCCCACTTAGGTTTCTGGATGCATTGTATTGGTACAAGTTCGCTGATAGCGATCTATCTAAAGCCTTATCCACGCTCATACTCGCAAGATAGGGCCTTTTCATCTGACGGTTGGATTTGCCTTCTTAGGGCGTCCCGACTAGGAAAGGAATCCAGTTTAGAGTTCATCACGCTTGATTCAATGTCGTTATGACCTAATCCCAATACATGGCCAAACTCATGGGTCAGTAAACTCTCAGAATCCAGAACCTTCTTACCTTCTTCAGAATGGACTTCATCTCCGTACCTGAACGCAAACTTCCCGCTGTTGATTGCGATGTCGGCTTCGTTCACCCAGTCTCCTCGCCATGAAATTACGGTTCGCGCCTGTTCACCGTCCTGGAATTCGCTCCAGGAATCGAGAAAATAGATAACATTTACTCCGTCCCTTGCAGGCCCAGCTGACTTCACGCGGCCAATAACCTCAAACAACTTGCGGCCAAGGGCCATCTCCCACGCCGCAATACTTTGATAAACCGAGGGAATCGCCTCTTCGGGCACACTCTCATCAAGAGCGATCCTTATGGGAAGAGCCGCCTTCCAAGACACTCTCTGCTGATAGGTGTTCTGGATAAACCCGCAAGGCTCCTCAGGGGCCGGAGCCTGGTTCTGCGTGCATGCAGAGCTTATGTATAAAACGACTATAGCCAGCACATGGCGAATACGTGTAAGTCTCATCAGTTTTTGTATTCGCAAAGGTTGTACCGCTGGTTCAAGCCAAACCGACTGCCATCTAATATGTTGATATCACTAGTTTATTGGGCTCGGCGGGCCAATTTGATCGCCGTCTCATTACGAGACGAAAAAACCGCAAACATCAAGCAAGTTACCCGTGTTTCTGGCTAAGTCTTTGATTTTTCGCAAGTTTTTGCGTATACTTTTTTGACAGCCCCCCGACACTCAGGGGAGTGGTCGCTTCTAAACTGATCCCTCACTCCAAAGCGGTGAGCCTAAGCTGATAACAGGTCAAGAAAGCTTTTTCATGTCGATGATTTTGGTCGCACGATTGAGAGTATCGAGCCTGTGAGCCACTATGAGTTGTGTTTGTCCCTGAGCGGTTTCTTTGAGTACTTCCTCGAGCAAACTTTCAGACTCAGAGTCTAAAGAAGCTGTAGCCTCATCCAGAACCCAAATCGTGGGCTTTCGCAAATAGGCACGTACAAATGAGACAGCTTGTGCCTGCCCTTGCGAGAGGTTCTTTCCTCTTTCGTAAAGGCTCAGGTTCAAAGGGGGGAGGAGACTTTTCAGCCTTGCAGGAATCATATTCGAAATAAATTGTTCGTCAGTTGCCTGCCAGGCGAGAAGATGTTCAGGCCCACTTATGCGAGGGCCTAAGGACTCATCTGCGTGAGCCTCACTCTGCCTACCGAGCAAAAGATTGTCTTTTACGGATCCCGAAAAAAGAAACACTTCTTGCTGAACATATCCAATTTGCTCGCGCAGCTTAGCCGTTGGTATTGTTTGTATGTCTAATCCATCAAGAAAGATTCGCCCTGCAGTGGGCTTTAAAAATTTTAAAAGCAAAGAAAGTATCGTAGACTTACCCGCTCCGGTGGGCCCAACGATCCCTACCACTTCTCCTGGCCAAATACGAAAACTGAAATCTTTCAGTATCCATTTGGATTCTTCGTCATAACGAAAACTCACATTTTCAAAGATGATTTCGCCGCCTCTAGCAGTCACAGAATCGCGTACCTTTTGCGTAGAGGCTCGCTCTTTTTGACCTTTTGAAACATTGTTACTGGGGTTTGGGCATTCTGTTTGGTTCGCGCTTACACTTGCTGGGCCTTGGCTTTGAACTGCGCAGGCGCTCATTGGGCTCGCGTTTAAGTTTTGATCTGCGCTTGCTTCCGGTGCAACAGCGTCTGGCGACGGCTCGTTGCTCCAGTCCAAAATCTCAAACGTACGCTCCGCCGATGTTAATCCCGATAGAATGACATTCCACTTATCCGCAATGTCTCTTACCGGCTGAAAAAGCCACATTAAATAGCCAAAAAAGGCTACGAGTTCGCCGGCAGTCAGTTGTTCATCGAGAACCCAAAGTCCACCGAAGTAAATAACAAGTCCGGTACTAACTCCGGTAACAACAGAAATAATCGGTTGAAAAAGTGCAAAAAGTTTTACCGTACCAAGTTGCGCTTCTAGCAGTTGCCGATTCTTTTCTTTGAGTCTGGCAAAAAACTGACTCTCTTGGCTAAACGACCTTATCTCAATTTGACCCAGCACCAGCTCCGAAACAAAAGCATTGAGCTCGCTGAGACGTGAACGACTTCTTCGGTAGGCTTTGTGAAGTTTACGACTAAACGAGTAGCCTACATAGATCAACACCGGAAACAGAAACAATGTCACCGCCGCCAACGGCCAATTCAAATAGAAAAGACCTGCTATTGTTCCTAAAACCAAAAGTGAATTGCCAATAACAGCGAACAATCCGTCAGAGAACATATCAGCCATAGCAGATATGTCGTTGGTGACTCGAGTAGTTAGCCGCCCCACACTCTGCTTCTGCACCTTGATATGATCAAGATTCATCAGATGAGAAAAAATATCGTTTCTAAGCTTCAACATAAACTTTTGGCCCAAGGTCGTAAGACTCAAATAGTGGGCTATAGAGGCCAGATAACGAACGATCTCTACAAAAAGCAAAAAAACGAGGTACCCAATGACCAAATCTTCTCGCTTCCCTACAAAGCCCTCATCAACTAACCACCCCAAAATTCGGGGCTGCAAAATCATAGCAGTCGTGACAAGCAACACA
The DNA here is from genome assembly GCA_002778785.1 of Bdellovibrionales bacterium CG10_big_fil_rev_8_21_14_0_10_45_34. GTDB lineage: Bacteria > Bdellovibrionota > Bdellovibrionia > Bdellovibrionales > 1-14-0-10-45-34 > 1-14-0-10-45-34. Next base: position 130,527 of record PEZS01000013.1, read on the forward strand.
GAAACACTTGAATAGACCACCCACAGGCGCTCTGCTAGTACCCGTCTAACCAATGTTTTAACTGTACTTCCGAAGTGGAGTTCTTTTCGATCAGACAAGTGTCACCTCGTCGTCAGAGCCCACTTCGGGCGACATTCCTTGGCGAACGCACAAATTGTAGAACCTTCCTCTATTTTTATAGAGCTCCGCCGGCGATCCTAGCTCCGAGATCCTTCCGGCATGCATATAGATCACAAGATCTGACCTAAGCGCCAAAGAAACTCTGTGCGATACGAACAATTCCGTCGTCTGCCCTCTGAATCGGTCGAACTCCTGAACAATTGCCGCTTCAGTTTCATAGTCGACAGCGGACAACGAATCATCTACCAAAAGCAGGGGCGCATTTTTAACAAGTGCTCGAGCTATGCCCATGCGTTGCCGCTGACCGCCCGAAAGATTTGAACCTCTTTCTTGAAGAACTGTCGAGTAGCCTTCGTCCATTTTAACAATCTCGCTATGGATTCTTGCTCTTGTTGCGGCTTTAACGAGTTTTGCTTCTTCGACGCTCTTTTCAGATTCAGACAGCGAAATATTCTCACTCACTAAATCTTTAAACAAGAACACATCTTGAGGCACGTAAGATATTATGTTTCGCAGCTCGTGCGTCTGCCAATCAACAATGTCTTTATCTGCGATAAAAATTTGCCCTCGGTGTACGGGGTGAAACTTAAGCAACAGCGCCAGCAGTGTGGACTTGCCGCTACCAATCTCACCAAGTATGGCTAGTCGCTTGCCTGCAGGTAATTCAAAGGAGATATCATCGATCGCCGGTTGGTGACGTCCGGGATAGCGAAATGTTAGGTGATTGATTCGAATTGCCACTGGGTTCGAGGATTCTTTGGATCGGTCATGTTGACTTACGACCTCGATCGAGCCCTTCGTTGGAAGACTTTCGTTAGCGGTGTGCAAGTTCAAGACCTCATTTTCATCGGGCTGCTCAAGAAGCTTGATCAACCGACCACTACTTGCCTTTGAGCGCTGATAAAAGCCTACGGCTAAGCCCACCGCCTCCATCGGCCAGATAAGTTTTTGCACGAATCGTTGAAATGCTACAAACACGCCAACTGATAAGGCGCCATCAAATATCATCGGATATACAAACCAGACGAGCATTATAAGAGAAAGACTCATCACAAAATCAAGACTTGGCCCTAGAAACCCTTGAATGCGGGCAAGCTTAAGTGATTTTCGTAAGTAATCCTCACCCAGATCTTTGAACTGTCCCGCCCGCTCCTCTTCAGCGACAAATGCTTGTATCAACTTATGACCGGCCAAGCTTTCTTGTGCGTGCGCGCTCATTTGTGAAAAATTCTCTTGTACCTTCTCAAACCAAAATCGGATCAACCCTTCACACTTAAAAACCAAATAAGGAATAAGCGGAAGGGGCAAAAACGTCAGCAAAGTCAATTTGGGAGAAAGCCAAAACATTGCGACCGGAATGGTAATAAAATAGAAAATAGCATCAGTAAGAACGATGACTCCCCCTGATAAAACCATCCTTACGGCTTCCGTATCATTGGTAGAGAGCGATACGAGATCGCCTGCCCTCTCTCTTTGAAGTTGAGCGATAGGAAGCCGAAAAATCTTGGCTACGATTTCTTCTCGTAAGTCACGGCCCGTAAGAAGGCTGGCTTTGACCAATGTCATTCGCCAAATGTACCGACCCACCGCTTGAAATGTGAGTACCGCCACATAAATCAAAGCGTAGTGTAAAAATACGTCTGGGGTAGAGCGCTCTGTCAGCGCGTCGATCGTCCAACCCAAAATAAGAGGGGGAAACACTTCAAGGACGTCGATGAAAAACAGGGTAACAATACCCACCCAGAGTAAAGCTTTGTACTTACGAAAAAACCGCCAAATAAACTGAAACTGCGCTGATGTCTTTCTAAAAATCATATTTACTGATCAAATTCAGAGGAAATCTACTATTTTTCCCGTGGTCAATTCGTCATTGCTTTCGGGTATTGACGAACTAAATCTACAAGTTTTGCCAAATTTTTTTAAAAACAGTAAACGAGACCTAGTAGCCAAATTTTTTCCGACAATGTCGTCATACTACTCAAATTTCGGCTGAGGCGCTAGATAGAAAAAACTATCAGGTTGCCTTACAGGAACTATTAATTGGGCAGAAAGGTTCCTCTCAAAAAGCTGGCGGAAATCCTCTGGCGCTATACCGGGCAGACACCAGTTTGAACCCTCTATCGAATTAGCCTTAACATAATCAGAGTAGACAATTTTGCCTGACTCATCTCTCACCGTAAGATGGTCCCAAAACGACAATCTCATTCTCTGGGCTGACTCATTTGCATTGGGTCGATTTGGCAAAAATTCTCGGACTTCACCTGGCTTTGACAAGAATTTATGCGTGACGAGCTTTCCGTTGAGCGAATGAAAGTCAACTAGCTTTAGTGCCTGTGCCAAACTTAGCCAAGCGGTGATGTCTGCTGCGGCCTCAGCGAAAACCCCCATCGCCTTACATTTTGAAATCTCACAAACCTGGTGTTCCACCTTCACATCTACCGACTTTGCATTGATGGTTATAGCTTCGAAGTTGGTAGAGCTCAGTAGCAGATTCAGAGTTTCGGCACTGACACTTTCACTAACTATGTTTACAGTGCGAAACCGATTCGATTCTTTTGTTTTGAGAAAATTTTGTATTTCAATGTCTGAAGCGCAAAGAATGACTTCATCTCCAATTTTTTCTACGGTACGTTTTTCAGTCGACCTATTCTTTGGCTGGCCGATGATTGCGACCTCACTCAGCATATCGTTTTTGTAAAGGGGCGGCATAATTTCGCCAAAACAAAAACTAGAAGCCTCTAACTCCTCAGGAAGTGAGTCAAAACCATTTATACTTAATTCTTGAACGCCTCGAACAAACAGCTCAGCAAAACTTCTGAATCCTGCGGCCCAATAGCTTCGAGGCACCTCATGAAATCCATCATAAATAAGTGGTTCGTAAATAGATCCAATTGCAAACCCTGAATATATGAGTTCACTGTTTCCGCCAGTTCCAACAGACAAAAGGGGCAATCCCCACGAAAAAGCTCGCTCCTCGAGGTTGACTATAGACGCCTCAGAAAGATCATCTAAACCATAAAAAACACACGAAGACTGTAACCTATCTAGAAATCTTCGAACTTCAGGTAAGGTTTTGTTCTCTAAGTGAACACTCTTTTTTGCAACTTCTAGGGCTTCATCATCCGTTGCCCTCTTTTGCTGAGGAGAACATATGAATCCACCGTTGAACCGTCTTAAAAACATCTTATAGGTGTTCGAAAATTGAAACCCATAAAGCGCTTCAGCCTCATGTATTTGCATATCTGTTGCTGGAGCGTTAAAAAAAATAAGGATAAGTATCGCGCCCATGAGCTTCGATCTTATCGAGACACCTTAAAAAATCGCTCAGGTTTTTTTGATCAAGAACCGTCATCTTGAAAGTAGTCTAACTGATCCTCTAGGCAGTGCCAGGTCCTGTTTTAAGAAAAATGCAACTAGCTAACTCGGGGTTGACGTTCAAGATACTCGTCGTAAGTCATGATGGGCACTCCCAGGTTATGACAATACAAGCCATTTCAGCAAACCCGAGAACTGTCCTAAAGTGATCAAAGGGCACATCAAAGATTTCGCCAAACTCCGCTTCGAAAATCTCTGTCGTATAAGATTCGCCATAAACAGGCGCTCCGCTATTCATTGTCTCCGAACCCCTGAGTCTCTCGCAGCCCAAAGCTCGAAGCATCAGGACCACTTTCGCTGTCAGAAGCTGCCAACTTTTCCAGAGAATCTCTGGTTTGATAGTAAGCGTATATAAAGGCTCCGATGGCCGCTGTAATCAAGGTCATCGCAGAGAAAAGACCGAAGCCCAAATTTGCAATCCCAAAGCAAATTGGCATTACAACAAAAAAATAAACCACAGTAACGCGATTCGAGACTACAAACAGTATACTGATAAGTCGCTCGAAGAAATTTCTTGAGCCGCCGTTGGCGCTATAAAGAGATCGGAGCATGGTGAGTAGTACAAAAAAAGACACAACTACAACAAAAATTCCGAGCACTAAACCTGCAGGGCCAGTGTTTGCCTGCTGCGCGAGCCCTCTTTCGCCCAAGTAAGACGCGACAATATTTAAAAGTGCCTGAAGAGCAAACATCATAACTAAATAATCAATCGACTTAAAGGTGCCGGCGGGGTCAGATTTTTTTAACTCTTCGATAAGAGATTTTAGGTTGAAAAAGTACAAAGTCATAATATGTGTTTCCAGTAATCCTCTGGTGGTTACAAGTTCACTCAATTTACCCAGTAGGCGCTTTGTCATTCTATACCGCCAATAAGACAAACTGTTATTGCCTACTGTGCCTGCTGACTAATGTCTAGGAACTAAAGCCCAAATCTACGCTGCATTGTAGAACGGGATTGACCCAAGAATTAGGGCCTGCGATGAAACCCGCTAAACAGACTTTCTCTTCTCGACGTATTCATCGTACGTCATATCAAACGGAGTGACTCTACTTTTATCAACTTCAAAGACTCTGTTTGCCACCTCTCTCAAGAAGTACCGATCGTGGCTCACCATAACAACAGTTCCCGGAAAGCCCTTGATTGCATTCAGCAATACTTCTCGCGACTTTATGTCTAAATGGTTGGTGGGCTCATCCAGTATCAAACAGTTCGGCGCCTGGGTTAACATGGTAGCAAGTACAAGTCGGCTCTTCTCACCACCTGATAGTACCATCACCTTTTTTTCCGCTTCTTCACCGCTAAATTTGAACGCACCAAGAAGACTTCGAATATAACCGATGCTCGCATTTGGGAGGAGATCGTGCACCTCATCTAGCAGTGTCTTCTGAGGGTGAAGTACGTCAAGAGAGCTTTGGCTAAAATATCCAACAGAGATGGAGTTTCCGACAACACATTCCCCTGAAGTTGGCTCAGCTTGCCCAGCAAAGATCTTTAGTAAAGTGGATTTACCGGCTCCGTTGACCCCGACCACTGCCACGCGATCCCCTCGCTTAATGAGACCGCTCGCATTTTCGAAAACCAATTTCTTCGTGCCATCAGGTTTTGCCCATACCTTGCTGAGATTCTGAAATTTTATTACCTCATCGCCACCGCGCTCAGGGACGGGCCATGTAAATTTCATAGCTTCTTCTTCTGGCGGAATCTCTATGCGGTCGATCTTATCAAGCTTTTTTACTCGCGATTGCACTTGCGCCGCATGACTGGCTCGCGCCTGAAAGCGTGCTATAAACTCTTCTTCTTTTGCTAGCATGTCTTGCTGGCGTTTGTGTGTAGAGAGCAACTGCTCTCGTCTAATTTCACTTTCTTTTTCGTAAAAGTCATAATTGCCACCGTAGACTGTTACTTTCTTGTGGGCAATTTCTACGATTTTTTTGACGAGTCTGTTCATAAAATCACGATCGTGACTCGTCATCATGATGGAGCCTGGAAACTTCTGCAGCCAGTCTTCAAGCCATACGATAGACTCCAAATCAAGATGATTTGTGGGCTCGTCCATTAACAAGACGTCAGGTTGAAGCACGAGAATTTTGGCAAGTTGAATGCGCATCTTCCAACCGCCACTGAAGGTTTCAACAGGTAGCAGATGGTCAGACGGAGAAATGCCAAGACCGGTTAAAATCTCTTGTGCAAGCGCCTCAAGAGAGTAACCTCCACCAGCTTCAAACTCTTGCTGCTTTGATCCGTACTCTTCGAGTAGTTCTGCCATCTTGTCGTCAGAGATCGGATTTTGACCTGATTCTTCTAACTGCTTCTCTATATGTTTAAGCTCCTGCGCCAGCACCGAAACGCGACCTGCTGCCGACATAACTTCCTGAAGAGCCGTCGTGCCATGCATATCAGCTACATTTTGTGAAAAATATCCAACTACGGTGTTAGAGGGAATACCTATGGAGCCTGTCTCTGGGCTTTCTTCTTTCATAATCATGCGAAAGAAAGTCGTTTTACCCGCCCCGTTTGGCCCAACAAGTCCTATGCGGTCGCCCGGATTTATTTGAAAGCTCGCGTTTTCGTAGAGAACACGTTTACCCATTTGTTTGGTGACAGCCGAAATTGTAATCATCGATGGTATTTATAAACCGATTTAAAACGAATTTGACAGATAGGCGTATTTGTTTTACACTGCGCGTCATACCCAACCTTGTCGTACTGATCCCCTGGTGCCCAACTTGTCCACCACTGTTCTGGACCAATAAAGGATGTGATTTATGAGGCCGTTACTATTTTTAGTGACTCTTTTTTTGGTTGAGATCTTGACTGAGTCAGCCCCCGCAAAAGAGAGCGAGCATTTTGCGAATAGAGTCATCAGTGAGCATGGCATAGATGGCGAAGCTGCGAATCGATTGAAGTCTCTTCTCATGAACTCTGAAGCCACTCGCAATATTGGCACAGAAGATTTGAATGAATTCAAAGGTCCAAACCAATCTGTTCATCCCGCAAGCCGCAGCTCCTGTGTGAAGAAGGTATTGGATACGGGATTGATTAAACCCAATCCTCAATTCGAGAAAATCTGCGGCGCTAAATGGATGGCGCCTGTACCAGAGGTCGGCGGCACCACTGCTAATGCAAGAGTTTGCATGGATCAATTTGAATTCCCCAACATCCCTTGCGAATATCCGCTCGTTTGGTCCCCCGCTTCACTCGCTAAGCAAGTCTGTGAGACTATGGGTAAACGCGTGTGCAACTCTCACGAGTGGGAGGGCGCCTGTGCCGGCGGCATTGAGGTGAATGATCCTTATTTGTTTTCGGACACCTCTTTGCAATCGCGACGCGCTCGTTACAATCAGAGCCGTGATCGCGTTTGGGCTTTTAACTGGAATCCAGAGTTGAGCAATATTTTCTCTCGTGAAGTTTTCTCTCACGACATTTGCGGAATCTACTCGCCTAACGACCCTGATATGGAGCCAGAGATTTTAAGTTCTCCTGGGCGTTACTATAACACCATCGGAAAGTCGTTGGCGTGTCACACAATGAACTCCGACTACAAAAGCTGCGGCACAAATACTTGGCCAGCAGGTATGAAACATCTTTGTAGAACCCAAAATGAAATCTACGATTTACACGGCAATGTGGCTGAGGTCGTAAACTTTCCTCAAACCAAAGAAGGAATTGCCAGAGGTAAAACAACTGATTTTACCGAGCGAAAAGGTTCATTTTTTGTTGTTCGAAAAACCTACCCTGACGACTGTCGCGTCAGGCAGCCCTACGAGCACTTTAAAGAGTTTGCCACAGATCGACACTCCTACTACCAAGAGGGCTTCCGTTGCTGCAAAGATCTCTAACAAAAGGTACGGAGTCACTTGTGGGACTGCCCGCGTCACTCTTCGACGTTGCCACACCATCTGCCTGTGGCCTTTCATTTGCACTGCTCTAGTGTATGACCTCTCCTAAACGCTTTATCCGGCGTCACGCCAAAACGCTGTCAATTTTTGTCTATGCCCTCTATATAAACTTCCCATCATACCTTTTTGCAACTGAAGTCCACCAGCTTTGCAACATACTTACTGCTGGCTCGCCCCAGGGTATTGTAAATGGCCTAAGGTCATACTCTGCAAACCACCAACGCCCCTTAGAGCCTACGTCCCTTTGGCATAATGCAAAGTTACTTTTGCAAGATGGGAACCTTCACGATTTACTTGAATCAACTCCTGTCTGGCTGCGCTTGGACCAAATGGACCCGAACTCAAAAGTGGTAGTGTTTGTTGGATCCCAGCGGCAGGAAGATCCAAACAGCACACACAGGACTAGTTACGAAGGCGGGCAAGTAGCAACCACGAGTCTTATTAAATATTTAGTGCCAACTGTGACGTCCGCAAAACCGAAATTCGACGAAGAGGCCTTTCAAAGAGACAATGCGTTTGTTCTTAATGAGCATTTTCACCACAGCAGGTTAGTTCATTTTTTAGACAAGCTGCGGATGCCAACTTTTCTAATTGGACAAATAATTGCCATTGGTTCGCAGTTTTTACCAGGCGATGTATTGCCCTACTGGATTCCTGCCCTTGGAGGGGTTGCAGTCAGCATGCTGACTCTTGAACTGAGAGATAGAATTGGCGGCAGAGAATACATTAGCCATATCGTCGATGTAATAAAATCGAAGTTTGTGGATTCTAACAACGAGGTGTTATTCGTGATTGCAGAGCGCCCTGAAGAGCCCTTCATTGAGAGGGCATTGGTTCGCCTGGGATTTGATAAAATCACTCCAGAGTGAAAGAGATTAAAATCTCCCGCAAAATTCTATTAAGTGAGAGCCAAAAACTCCCCATGCAATCCCTTAGTTCAAGCTATTGCGCTTCACTTCGGCGAGGATTTGCTCGAGACGATCGGGGGAGACGTAATACATTTTGCCGCAGAATTCGCAGTTAATCTGAGTTTGTTTTCTTTCTTGAACCATATCAATCAAAGTCTCAATACCTAAAAGCGACAAAGTGTTTTCTACCTTTTCTTGTGAGCAGCGGCAGTCGTATTTCAAATCGTAATCATGCGGCAGTTCAATAACGTCGAACCCCTTAATAAACGGCGCAATCAATTGCCTAGCTGCGACTCCCGATTCTAGCAAAGCCGTCAACGACTTCACGTTTGCAGCATTCGTTTCGAGCGTCTCGATGACCTTTGCATGAGCGCCCGGCATAACCTCCACCAGGACTCCCCCGGCACATCTCACCCGCCCTGAAGAATCCAGCGAAACCGACAAAGCAACCACCGAAGGCACTTGCTGCGACTGCATCAAATAATAAGCGATGTCGTCACCGACTTCCCCGGTCTGAAGCTCCACTGTGCCAGAAAATTCTTGCGCAGCGGCATTCGTACGAGTCACAACGCTAAGTAAACCAATACCAACCGCACCCCGAATATCTAATGTGCCATCGGGCTTTCTGACATCGCAATTGGGCTGAGGCGTGTACGCCCTCACTGAGCCCTCATGAGTCGCTTCGACAAAAAGTTTTTCTAAAGGGCCGTTGGATCTAATATAAATGCCCACGGTGCAGCCGGACTTCATGTGACTCGCCATTAAAAGGCTACCGATCATGGCCCTACCCGCCACTACGGTGGCAACGGGATACGTCCCTAGGGTCGTTCGCATTTCTTCGACAACGCCCGTAGCAATAACGGCGCTGACCCGTACCTCGCCTTCTTTGGATAGGTAACGATAAACTTTTTCAACTTGGGCCATGCCTAAAGGATATTGTCGTTTTTGGCGCTTTACAAGCCGAAACCCCTCGGCGATAGTTTTCGGGCCATGAACCCTAAATCAACGAGTGAACTATCCCCCCAAAATATCTGGTGCGTTGGACGCAACTACTCTGAACATGCAAAAGAGATGAACGCTCCCGCACCAACAGAGCCGTTTATTTTTCTCAAATCCGGAGGCTGCCTTGACCTCTCAAATCAAATTGTGATTCCCACCTTCACACAAGATCTTCATCACGAAGTCGAAGTCGTATTTGAAATCGATGAAAATCTCAGGCCCTCAAACTATGGTCTTGGTATCGACTTAACCGCAAGAGATGTGCAATCGATTGCGAAAAAAGAGGGCAAGCCTTGGACGCTGGCAAAATCTTTTACGGGCAGCTGCAAAATCGCTTTTTTAAGTAAAGTTGTGGAACTCACTGAAGTTGAATCTACTTGGTTTTCTCTTAAGAACAACGGTGAGATCCGGCAGAGAGGCAAGCTCCAAGACGCTCTTTTTGATATTGGTCAGATCGTCGATTTTCTGACTCCAAGATTTCCGATCAAAAAGGGAGATATTGTTATGACCGGCACGCCATCGGGTGTTTCGGCTTTAAAAAAGGGTGACTGCGTGGAGCTTTATTGGAATGAAAGCAAAGTTGCCGATTGGGGAGTTATATGAATTTAGATTCGTTTTTAAAATCCAAAAAAAAAACCACTATGCCAATTGATAGGCATTCAGACGTTACCGAAAAATTATCAGGAGAGCCACCAATGGCAACAGACCCTACGAGCAATGCCACTAAAGCCGACCAGCGAGAAGAATTTAGACAAGAACGAATACGTGAAATTGGAGAAACCATTTTTAGAAACATGGACTCCGAAGGCATGAGTCTCTTCAAAAAGGACTGGTGGTACGGGCGAATCATGGAATGGAGTATGAAGAACGAAGCGTTTAAAACTCAGATGTTTCGCTTTGTCGATGTTCTCCCCTACCTGGAGACTTCCGATGAAGTCTTACGGCACCTCAAAGAATATTTTTCTTCAGAAAAAGAAGAGATACCATCCATCTTCAATGTCGGACTCGGCATCGGTTCGCTGGCTCCGGGGCTTATGGCCGCAGCTGTTAAGAAAAATATTGTGCAAATGGCAAAATTGTTTATTGCCGGCGAATCGCCTCAAGAAACCTTCGAGGTGCTCAAGAAAAGCCGCAAACGTAACCTTGCCTTTACGGTTGATATACTGGGTGAAGTGGCCGTTAGCGAGCCAGAGGCGAATTCTTACCAAGAGAAATATCTTGATCTTATTCGCTATCTTTCAGCCTCGGTTCGCGACTGGAAGAAAAATGATCTACTAGACACAGAGGCAGCGGGCGCCATTCCCATTGCCAATGTCTCTGTAAAACTATCTAGCCTCTACTCGCAAATTAACGTCAAGTCGTGGAGACAATCGGCAGACACTATCAAAGAGCGACTTCGCCCTCTTCTTCGAGAAGCCATTCGCGGCGAAGTGTTTGTAAACCTAGATATGGAGCACTATGGGGTAAAAGATCTCACCCTTGATGTTTTTGAGGAGTTGATGAGGGAACCTGAGTTTGCAGCTTACCCTCACTTCGGCGTCGTTATTCAGGCCTACCTTAAGGATTCTCTGGCAGATACCGAGCGCATGATAGCATTTGCAAAAAAGCGCGGCGTTCCGTTTACAATTCGCCTCGTTAAAGGGGCTTATTGGGATTCGGAGTGGATTGAATCAAAACAAAAAAACTGGCCAATCCCTGTATTCGAGGAGAAGTCCCACAGCGATTACAATTACGAAGCCTGCGCTAAACAGCTGCTATCAAACTATCCCCACATTCGTGTCGCTCTTGGTAGCCACAACGTGCGATCAATTGCCGCAGCCATAGAGTATGCAAGGTCGATTGGACTTCCGGATTCTGCCTACGAAGTTCAAATGCTTTTTGGAATGGCAGAACCAATTAAACAGTCACTCATAAAGTTAGGTTTTCGCCTGCGCGAGTACGTGCCAATGGGCGAGCTCATACCTGGCATGGCCTACCTTGTAAGAAGATTGCTAGAGAACACCTCAAATCAAAGTTTCTTGCGATCTAAATTCGCAGAAGGTGTCGAAGCTCAGAAACTTCTTGCTCCACCGGAAGGCCCCCATAAGCTTCCTTCACCTACCATTACTTCTGGGTTTGAAAACTGCGCCAATCTGGATTTTGCTCTTAAAGAAGAACGAAACAAATTCGAAGAAGCACTTTCTCGCATAGAGATGACACTTCCGATAGAAGTGCCCACAATCATTTCGACAAAAGCTTCAATGAACGCTGAAGTTTTAACGGTAGCGAATCCCGCTCGCAGCTCTCAAATTGTGGCTAAAGTTTCTTTATCAAACATAGAGCAGGCCGAAGAAGCGTTAAGGCTCGCCGAAGCTGCTCAGAAAGAATGGGCGAAACGAACGATTTCTTACAGAGCGAAAGAACTTCGAAAGCTCGCCGATATGATGGAGGCTCGTAGGTATGACCTTGCAGCACTCATGGTGATAGAAGCTGCTAAACCTTGGGCCGAGGCCGATGGCGATGTAACAGAAGCCATTGATTTTTGCCGCTACTACGCAGATCTTGCCGAAAAAGCTTTAACACCACAGCGCGTGGGGCGGGCACCAGGAGAGCTCAGCTTGCTTGAGCATGTTCCTCGCGGAGTATGCGTGGTAATAGCACCCTGGAATTTTCCGCTAGCGATTCTGATCGGAATGGTAGCGGGAGCTCTCGTTTCAGGTAACTCTGTAATACTTAAACCTGCGGAGCAAACGAGCGCGATTGCTTTTAGACTTGTGGAGCTTTTGCTCAAATTCGATATTCAAAAAGATGTTGTTCAATTTTTACCTGGCAAAGGTGAGGTTGTTGGTGACTACCTCGCTCGATCAATAAAAACTTCTATAATTGCTTTTACGGGATCTCGAGAAGTAGGACTTCACTTGGTAAGGGTTGCATCGCAAGTGGAACCTGGCCAACGCTTTGTCAAAAAATGCATCATTGAAATGGGCGGAAAGAACGCTTTGATTGTCGATACCGATGCGGACCTAGATGAAGCCATAAAGGGTATCTTGTACTCAGCGTTTGGCTTTTCGGGGCAAAAGTGTTCTGCGCTCAGCCGGCTTATTGTGCTTGAAGGAATTTACGATCGCCTTCTTTCAAGGCTCATCGAAGCAGCAAAGAGTTTAAGTTTCGGCGATCCTAAAGATCCTTTCTATTTTGCAGGCCCCGTCATTGATGATGAATCGAGGCGGCGAATCGAAAGCTTGATTGCTCGCGCTAAAGCAGGGGGTGCCTCTGCCATCTTCGAAGCTAATGTTCCAAACACGGGTTCATTTGTAAAACCTACGATTTTTGTAAATGTGTCGCCACAAATGGAGATCGCGCGCGAAGAAGTCTTCGGACCAGTTTTAGCAGTGTTAAAAGTTAGAGATCTCGACGAAGCCCTACTTGTTGCCAATGATGTTGACTATGGCCTTACCGGGGGGATTTACTCTCGCAGCCCAGCTAACATCGCACGTGTGAAGAACGAACTTCATGTTGGGAACGTGTACATCAACCGAGGAATCACAGGCGCCATGGTTGAGCGGCATCCATTTGGTGGTTTTAAAATGTCGGGCTTAGGTAGTAAGACAGGTGGCCCAGAGTATCTTTTTGAATTCACAGTTCCTAAAGTCTCAACTGAAAACACCACCCGCCGCGGATTTTCACCAAAACTCGACGGCGACGCCTAAGGCGTCGCACCCAAGACGCCTAGGTGCCAGGTCCTAAACGTGGTCACAGCATGTCATCCTTAAGAGGGCGACTCCTAACGCTTCCTGATCCTAAATGTGGTCACAGCATGTCATCCTTAAGCGGCGTCCTATCTCTTGCTTCGTATGACTTGAAAGTAAAATGCCATGGCAAATAGGCCCCCTGAAATCAAACAAGGTAAAATGAATCCGCGAAATTGCCACGCACGAAAAATCGGAACACCGACGAGTGAGCCAAAGAAAAAAGAAAGAATTATCCCTACGCGCATCACATTTGCGGAGCCCTCGGCTTCCACGCCTTTTATGTGATTTCGGTTGAGTATCCGCACAAGACCGATCCCAAGATCAGTGACAAGACCCGTAATATGGGTTGTTCGTACAATTGATTTAGATACTAACGTGACCATTCCATTTTGCACTCCGCAGATAAAGCACAAAAGCATCGCCAGTGAGTATATCTGAATAGTCGAATCCGCCGATCCAAACTTGCCAAAGACATTGTTAAAACCAAGTACAGCGGTAGTAAGAGTCATTAAAAACAGAAACCCGAAAACGATGTAATACTTAGGCTTTTTATTTTTTTTAATTCTAAGGTCAACTAAAACGCCACTTCCGACGGAGCCCATTAAGAATGCCATCAACATTAAAATTAGCGCAAATGCGTGACCCTGTTGATTTGACTCAAACTCCAAAGATGCAAGCGATGCATATCCGGTGACGTGAGAGACAAAGGTCTGACAGGCTAACAGACCCCCTATGTTGATGACGCCAGCCTGAAAGGCCAAGAGCATCCAAATAGCTAAGTTAGGGCGTGTGTACGTAGATATGTTTTCGTTGCCAAAGAGCATGACGAGGATCCCTCCAACAGATGCTATATCATGACTCGCATCTAAGCTTACAAAAGTTTCGGATGCACTTAGTAATTTTCTTCACGACAAAGTCTTCCTTCGCTCCGTCTCTTAAGATCACATAAACTTTCTTCTCAAAAGAGCCCAGGCCCGAAGGTTTTTTCAGCTCCCCTAAGCGAAAGGCGACAGGCAAAGTTTGATTTACCAAAGCAATGAGAGGCTTTGGGAAATAGCCAACAGCCTTGCCACTAGTGCAAAGCTGAATTGCAGTCTCTAGCAGTGATACCCTGTACTTTTGATTTCTCGCAATCTTATGATTGGGCCAGCCATCTAGACCTTTTACCTCGGTGATGACGGAGTCAATTGGCAAAGCTGGTACCACGAAAGGAAGTTCGTCAAAACGGTGATTTATAAACTGGGATACCCTACCAAAAATGGCCATCGGCATTCTTCCAGCTTCTAAAATCTGTAGTCCTTGCAAGGGCACAGGCTCGTAGGTGATCCCTATATCCACTTTTTCTTTTATTAGTGCATTTTCCAGCTCACCTGGTACAAGCTCTTGAATCAAAAACTTTTCGTTTTCAAACTCCGGCACGATCATTTGAGAAAAAAAGTAAGTCGAGAAAACCTCGAACGTTCCAACTCGGATTTCCGAACTCTTTTTTTCGTTGGAATGCAAAAATGCATCAAAGTGTTCTAAAAACTCAATCGCTTTTGGATAGAATGTCTTACCCCTTTCTGTCAGAACAATTCCTCTTCCGTGTTTTTGAAACAATGCATATCCAAGTTCCGATTCGAGCACCTTAATAGACTTAAATAGGCCACTATGGGTCACATTCAGAAGTTGAGAAGCATTCCTCAGGTTTAGAGTCTCAGCTACCACACAAAATTGACGAACTCGATTGGTTTCCATTAGGAAACATATACTCCAATAGTTTCCATTTTGTGAACATTTATTTAAGAGTAATGTTCTCACAACACAAAAGGGGGAAATATGAATGCATTTCTTACTGTTCTAGTAACTACCTGCCTACTTGGCTCGGTCGCAGCGGCTCAACTTTCAAAGACTGTTGTCGCCGTGGGAATGAGACTTTCGACTGACGCGAAGCCTTTACGCTTGACGAGTGTTTGTAATATTATTTTCGAAGTATAATTGAGTCGAAGGTCACATGTTTGCGTCAGCTCTATAATCGCAGAGGCCGGAGCCTGACACTCGTTTAAGCTCCGTTTGTCCCGCTTGTGGCAGATCTTTTCATCGCCCATCCTGAGCTTTTATAGAGCGAAAAATCAGCGTTTCAAAACCAGGTGTAGAATGCATCGAAACCAAAAACGCGAAGGAGATGCGATGAAACCAGACAATATCTACTTAAGAAAGCTTCACATTAACGCCGTTGAAAAAACCGCAAAGTACCTAACTGCCGAAGCAGAGCTTATTGAGGCCTTAGACGAAGTTGAAAAATATAGAGCCTTTATTCGCCTCGGTTACGGCAGTCTTTGGACGTACTGCACAGAAGCTTTGAAACTGTCGGAGTCGGTGGCGGCAAGCTTCATTGGTGTTATGAGAAAATCTCGAGAAGTGCCTGAGTTGAAAGCAGCTATTCGAGCAGGCGACTTCTCGGTGTCAAAAGCGAGAAAAATTGTCAGCGTCATCACCCCTGAAAACAAACAAACCTGGATAGAGTTGTGTAAAACCCTGCCGTGCAAAAAACTAGAAAAGGAGGTCGTGCATGTTAACCCGAAAGAAGCCATTCGTGAGGGAGCGAGGTCGGTTCAGGAAAATCGTATTAAGCTAACGATTGGTGTTAGCGAGGAGCTGTACAAGAAGTTTCAAAGAGCCCAAGACATTTTGTGTCAACGAACTCAGCAGTCACTTAACTACGAAGCGACACTTGAGCAAATCGTGGAGTTTTTTGTCGAAAAAGTAGACCCTATAAGAAAAGCCCAAAGGGCTATTGCGAAAACGGAATTAGAAAAGGGCCAAAGAGCTGCGACAAAAAGGCAAAGGTCAAGAGCCGGAAGAGCCCCCAGAACAGTGACGAAAGAAAACCTAGAAGTCGATGCTTCGCTCACTAAAACGAGAAAAGAAGAGTTAGAGAACCCAGAGGAGTGCCAGCGAGATGTTTGCAAGTTAGTCGCGGCGAAAAATGGTGAATACAAAGGAGACGCGCATAACAACAGTGAAGGTAGTTCACGGAGATCATGGGAAAGTGCGGCCGATCAATTGTTCACAAGAACAGTAAAGTTACGGTTTACAAGAAGATCTATAAACCGCGAGCAGCGAAGTCAGCGCAAAAACCTTCCGGCTGAAGTTCGTCACACAGTAATTCTCCGCGACGGGAACCGCTGCACACATACAAACACGCGGGGCCTTCGCTGCGCCGAAAAAAAGTGGTTAGATTTTCATCACATCCACCCTGTATCACAAGGAGGCAAAGACAATCCAGAGAATGTCACTATTCTTTGCAGATCCCACCACGCGCAACATCACGAAAGAGAGAATTTTTTAGCTAGCTTTTTTGAAACGAATCTGCAAAGAAAGAGAACAAATTCATTCTCTACTAGGTGATAGAGGCCGACGAGCGATCACGCTTTACCGATTTGAACAAAAAACCAAACAACAACCCGCTCATAAGACCGCCGAGATGGGCGCCGTGAGCTACATTATTCAAACTCGTATCTGAAGATAAGAAACCAGCTACGTCACCAGCGAACCATACAACAAACGCTACCCACGCCGGCAACATCACAAGGCCGAAGTAACCTTTTGCAGGCAGCAGCCAGTAGAAAAAACGCACATTTTTGCCCCAACTCATAAAAAGAAAAAATCCCATCAAACCACTGATGGCGCCGCTTGCTCCCACCAATGGGACAGAGCTAATCCCGGACATCAACGAATAACTAAGCGCTGCCATAATAGCGAGCCAGATATAGCCAACAGAAAACAGTATCGAGCCCATAATCGCTTCCGTCGCCATCCCAAATATGACGAGAAACGAGGTATTTGCTACTAAATGGCCCATAGACGCATGTTGAAACGCATAAGTCCACCAAGGAAGCCATGATTCCCTGTTCGCAGAATGCAAACCCAACCAGCTTGAAGGTCTTGACGAAGTCGCAAAGTCTTGAACTCTGTACCGATGAAGGAGGGTCTCTCTTTCGACCAAGTCTATCGAAGCCAAATATCGATCGGCATCCTTTAAGTAACTTTTGTTAGAAATCGCGTGCTGCAAAAGTACCCAGCCCAAAGATTCGTTCGTCTTATTTGATTCACATATTCTTTGTTCAACCGGTTCAGACTCGCTTTTGTTAGCGAGCACGAAGTTACAAAAACCTTGCGCATTCGATAGAAGTAGCGGCTCCGACCAGGTTGGGCTATCAAGCATGGGCTGAACATCTTCTATGTTCTGCGTGATGAGGTGAAGTGCTACTGTCAGAAGTGTAAGAAGCCATGTCACCGGCGCTTTTTGAAATGAGAGGATTCCAGATAGGATCGGAAAAATCATGGCTCTTCTTCAAGTTCTTCGATGGATAAATTGCTCGCCGGCAGTCTCATTTGAACTCCTGGGGCTCCAGGTCCGTAACGAGAGGCCACTCTACTAAAAGCTCTCTCGCTGAGACTCCATGTTCCCAGCTTTTGGAGCAACCGTGAGCGAACTTCAACCTGCAATTTTCCCAGCCCCAGTGCTTCACTTTTTTTAAGAATCTGCTCGCCAATACTTCTAACCGCCAAACTCTTTGAAGGTAAGCTTTCCCACTTTTCAATAATCGGAATCATGGATCTAAAGTCCTCAGCCTCGTAAAGATCTCGGCGAATTTCCTTTAAGTAGGAGTCATCTTCTTCGAGCCAGCCAAAATATCGCGCAAAGGTATTGTGCTGTATCTTGAGCTTCAAACTCTGAAGCCATTTGATACCGCCGGCTGCATAGTTTGATCGAGCTTGGTTGCCGTAAGAACACGATTTTATATCTGCAATCACCTCTGAGCGGGCAAGATCAGACCCGTCAGACAGCTCAGCCAAATTAACAAGCGAATCACAAATGAACGGTGCTGACCCGGCTTCACAGTCGTGACTGTAGCTATCTAGTCTAAGCCCACACATCCACGACATTAGATCGACCCGCCTGGAAGTCGGAACGGTCCATGCGGTGAGATTTTCAATCTCATATAGCAGCTTTTCATCAAGCTCGCCCCATGCCACATAATAGGTGGCCTGAGTTAAAAACGCGCCTAAGAAGGTGTAGTTCTTCATCGACTCTATAAGGTCTTTTGCCGATTGTAATTCTTTGTATCGTAAAGCGTAACGAAGCTTTATGAGTTTACTCAGCAAAGATTCCTTCGATTCCAAATCTACTTCAGGCGACGTATCAGAGCAGTTTTCTAGGTCACAGAGTTTTCGAGCATATAAGCTTGGTAATTCGTCATCCTCAACCGACAACATAGCCTTAGAAAAGAAGTAGGCTCGCGGCTCTCGTTTTTCGTCATCTAGCATGAGTTCTGTTCGTAGGCAGTCTTTGTCAATGGTATCCCCTAAATAGAGTGAGGCAGCTAACTCAAGACGACCAATACTTGGTTCCATTTCATGAAGCTGTGATATGACTTCGCAGCCTGCGGCATACTTTTCATTTACTTCAGACGTGCGCCAGGAGCTAAGCACCGTGCGAACCGGTGAAATCATCGATAGACCAATTTTAATTATAACGAGCGCCCAAACACTGATGACTAACCCAATAATTGAGCGCAAATGCCTCACTTCATTCTCTGATGGGCCAGCATCGTATCGCCATCCTTCTGTCTTTACAAAAAGACCCAACCAGCGGTCATACCAACTTGTACGGCCTTTGTCTTCGAGTGCATGAATCATGGGTATAACCGACAAACAAGAAAGCAACCAAAGCACTTGCCGAAAGAATGCCTTTGAAAAAGAAATTCGTCCGCCAGTTTGGATGTCTACAACACGAATGTGAAATAACCTTTTACCCACTGTCCGACCAAAGAAACTTATCGATAGCGAATGATAGAGTAGAAGAATGCTAACGGCGCTTACGACAATCAAAACACCTAAGGCGAAAAAATTGAGCCAGTTCTCAAGCAAATAGGAAATTCTGAACTCGTTAAGTGTCGCCGCCAAAAGAAGGTTCGAAATAGTACTGACGATCAAACCATCCACAACATGTGACGCCAGTCGGTCCATAGGCACTGCCGCGTGGGCATGATGCTTGGCATTTTGTATATGGGAATCTTGGACCATCATTGGCCTTCGGAGCGTTGCTCTTGCGGTTCATCAGAAGGGGATCCGGACACTTCTCTTCGTGTTTCTTCTTTCTCGACCTGAAGTCCTATCAGCCTACCTAAGCCATCTTCAAAGAAGTGAACCACTACCAAACTGTGGCCATCTTCATTCAAAAGTTGGTAAGAATATCGATGATCATAACCTTCTGCTGCGGGCTCAGAACGCTCTAGCTGAGATTCCGCAGAACGATCAGTGTGAGCTTCGTCGGGGGGCCAAGCATTGAGCCGTTTCACTTGATCAGTGCTTGGATCAAAGATTTCTTTGTTGTCGTGTAAGAATGATTCTTTGTCGGAAATGAATATTGGGCGATCACCACCGCCCGCTTCGAATCTAGCACTCTCTAGCAATTGACCTGGGCTGAGTTTAAATCTGTATTTACCTTTAAACACTCCAAGGTCGATTTTCTCAAGAGCTGAGGGCTGTCTACCGACGCTTGCGATGAAGCGATCATTTTGCGATTCAGGAATTCTATTGAGTAGCGCAGAGACCCATCCGCCATTGGAGTTTTCAAATTCTTCTTGTACAGACGCGATCGAGCGAGCTTCTGACTCTTTAAGTTTATCTTGCCTAACAAGACTGTAATTAAGAATTCCTAAAACAACCAACAGCGACGCCATGGACGCCGCAGTGGCGACTTTGCGCCTCTCTAGCCCATAGTTGACATTGTTCTTCTTGCCCATGGTTCCATTTCGGATTAATGCGGAACCTACTTAAGACAAAAGGCGCATGCAGCAGCCTTTCTAGAAGGAGCTGATGGCCTCCTCGACCCATGGATCTATGCCTTCAATTAAACTTTCTACGTCGTATCCGAGCTGCTTGTCAGGCTTAATGCCCTCGCCCTCAATTCTAAATCCATCAGGATTTTCATAAACGGCCTGAGGTATAGAAAGTATCCACCCTCGACCAATGTCGAGTGGATAAAGTACGCCCAGCAGAACACTGCCAGAGGTCTGTGTACCAAATAGGCGAACACCCGGACGCTCACTCATTGCTTGTGAAAAAATCTCGGCAGAGCTTGCTGTTTGGTCATCGACCAGTATGTGAACTCGCCCTCGATAGCACGGGTAACCAGAGAAGGTGAAAAGATTGATCTTTGTAAAATCGCCTTTCAGTAGCACCTGTGTGCTGACATCGAAGTCATCGTTGAGAACAGTTTGCTCTCCCTTTGTCTTACGAGGCTGAGTGAGAGACCCGACATGAAACGGTTTACAAAAAAATGGCGAAAGCCCCCGAAGCATAGCCACAAAGTCACCGCCCAAGTTGCCCCTAAGATCGATGATCAAGTTCTCAAATTCGGTAAACTTCTGCGCCGTCTCAATCCACTTATCCTTATCAAAATAGCCGGGCAAGAAGCTGGGAATCCTTAAGTAAGCAACTTGAGGAGAATACTCGATGACCTCAGGACTTTCATCCAAGTAAATTGGCTCTACCGAAATGTGGTAGATATGCTCCTTCGATTTTCGCAAGACACGAAATTCTCCTTCTGTAACTCGAGCCATCCAATCCGCTGTTATCTTTTGCGCATTGATCGAGAGGATTTCATCCCCAACCTGGATACCAACTTGTTTGGCTGGGCTTTGCTCGACAAGGGCTCGAACAAAATATCGGTCATCTGCACTCTGAGTTCTAATACCTGTTTCGAGAGATTCGCTTTGGAGAAGCTGCCTTGTCGCGGTTGGATCATAAATTTCTAAATGAGAAACATTCATCCTTACGAGCAAGTCCTGAATCAAACCTACAAAGTCCGGCATGACCATTGGCCCTGCGATTAGTGCTGCTTCCAACTTACAATCTTGCGTCCATTTAGAGAGCTGAATATCTTGAGAATAAAAATGGTCTTCAACCAAAACGCAAATCTCTAACAACCTATCCCTAAAAAAATGGGTTTCGATTTTAGGGCGAACCCACCCGCCGCTAACTAGTGACTGCACAACAATGAGTATTAAAAGAAGAAGGATTCCCTTTAGCACAGATAGGTTTAGATTCTTCATAGCCCCTTAAACACTTAGTTCTTATAACAACTTGGCAAACTCCAGAGAGGTTCGTTACATCTTTACCGTTAGAACTAAAAAAGCCAAGGGATTACCCCTTGGCTTCTTCACAAAGCTTTTTTAGAAAAGGCACTAAATAACGATTAGGCAGCTTTCCCAGACTGACGGCGCGCCTCTGAAGGATCAATATTGAACTGTTTTACTTTTCGGTAGAGCGTAGCTCTTCCGATTCCCAAGGCTTTGGCCGCTTCTGTTAAGTTGCCGCGGTATTCGTAAATTGCCTTTTTGATGGCGTCGCACTCAAGCTCGTCCATCCGCTTTGTTTTATTTGGGTCATGGATAGATGAGTGACTCACCCCCGGAAAGGGCACGACATTACTGTATGCGCTATGAACTCCAGCGCCACCTACTAATGAAGGCTCGCGAGTCATCAACTCAGTTCGTAGGGAACCGTGTTCGACTCCTTGATTCCATTTCTCCTGACTGTAGACCTTTACTTGGAATCCTTGGGATTCCGCCCATTGTGACATCCTCTGCCCTTGAAAGTTGTCATCAGTTACGACGATGACGAGTGGACGCGCCATTTATTACCTCCCTAAAAAGCGTAGCGAAATGATTGAATTCAGCAGTTTCATCTCATTCCGATCCTGACAAATACCTATCGGCGAATCACTCTGAGATGATGAGGAAATTTTTACCTACCACCTAACCTATTGAATTTACTGATATTTCATCTTATACCCAAGGACCAATAGACGCGGCCATCGAAGTTTGTACCCGTTTGAGATACAATCGCTTTGCCACCTAGAGGTAAAAATGAATTCAGGCTTTCCCCTTCGAAACTCGGTTGCCCTTGTCATTTCCTTGTCAGCAATTAATAGCTTAGGCGTTTCAAGAGAGTACACCAATGACGAACGTGAAATTGAGATCTTATCTGTTCGTGAAACAAAGAACCTTTCTTACAACCGTATCGATTTGACATCGCAGAAGGGCGATCAAATCAGTAAAGTGTTTGGAATTGAAGAACCGGTCCATGGCAAGACCAATTGGGTACTCCGTCGATTCAGACAATACGAGCATTGGAAGAGTTTTCCCAACAATTCGAACAGGAACAGAATTGAACAACTCAACAATCGAGGAAATGCGCTTGCAGCTTCCTATTTGAAAAATAGATCAATCGTGAGGGGGCGTTTTGAGTCTTACATAGGTGTCGAAACCAGTGATCGACTGCGACTCGCCTTTAAGGAGTGGCAAGATACGAGGGAAAGTATTCTACGAGCAACTGAGTCTCATCATCGCACTGAGTATAGCGAGAGAGCCTCATCAAAAAGCAAGCTGGAGTCCTTACTCTATTCCCTAGCAGATTTGAAGGATGCGATCAGACGTGAGTATTCCCGCAATTTAGAGATTGCTAAGGAAGAACCATCAAAGCCGATCCACTTCATGGATAATTTTATAAAAGTGCCCGTCGAGTGGATTCAAAAATTTGTTGCCCGCCGAAATGTCAGTGAGCTTCCGAAAGTCAGTAGGCTATTTGATGAGGAACTAAGACGCCTCTGCCTGGAAACACTCCAACTCAAATCTGATTTCATAAAACAAGCTCAACAAGAAGAAGCCTACGCCATAGAATTAGCAGCACTTTCTGACAGCAAAGGGGGAGCACCTAGTAAGGTAACGAGCAACGCTCACGAAAAGAAGTCTTACAAAAGATCTTCCCTCGGCGTGTATAGCCAACTTTATATCTATGGCGAGGTTTACTGCTGGCCAACTTGGCTCGATCATGCGCTACGGTAAAATTGTTTGAACTAAAACTTTTTATAGAGGGTTTGAGCGCCACTGGTACAACTAAGCACAGCTTGGCTTGCTTCTCTCTTTTTTTAAGATCCGTCTCAGCGGTTTACCGAGATCTTGATTCGAAATTCTGAGTTAAACGTCCGCAGATCTAAAGAACTCGATTATATGATATTGCTTTGGTGTTAATGGCCAAACAAGATAGGTAAAATGTCCGTCAAGGGATTCAAAAAGATCATCCGTTTCATGAGTTCGCGCCTCAAGTTGTTGGCCAGTTCTTAATAGCTTTTGGGTGGCCTCTAAAAGCTTCTGATCGCTTTGATAGATGAGCTGATCCCAGGGTTTCTCTAGCAGTGCCTTTAAGGATGGGCCAGATAAACTTAGGCGGTCGTGGTAAGAGGCGACCTCACAGGTGCTAGATACCGCATGGATAAATTCCTGCAACTCCGCCTTCCAATCGGACCAAGAAACTGGCATCTGAAGCGGCATCTGCCCAAGGCAATTGCTGAAAAGTATGTGAGAGGGCTGCACCTTCTTCGTAAAACCAAATAGCCATTCTATTCTACTGAAGTCAGACGTGTGCCACTCTAAATTTCTCAAACTGTGACGAGCCCAAAAACGCCAACCTGCCAGCGGGTCTTTATCTATGGCGACAATGTGGTCAAAAGATTTAAGGAATCGCGCTGAAAGAGTGTAACCTCCACTAGGACCAAGCAACAAAAGCCTCCGTGGACCGGAACGCTCACTAACCCAGCTGAGCAGCAAAGTCTCCAGCTGAAGACGAAAGCCTTGCCACCCGACCTGCGCTCTGCGCCCCGCCCTTACGTGATACCCAAAGTCGCCAAAGACACCCATGGCAATAGCATCTTACGGCATATATGAGCCGACAAACTGTAAAGCGGTTCACCTTGACCTTAGGTCGTGAAATGGGGTACCCAATCAGTGAACTTTTTTTGGGCTCTTAGCTCAGTTGGTTAGAGCGCTACCTTGACATGGTAGAGGTCACAGATTCGAGTTCTGTAGAGCCCACCACTTCCACTTCCCCACCTCACTCCTAAAGGGCTTTTGATGTTGGACATGCGGGTGGTATTTTTCCCATCAGCAACGATATAATCAACAAAGCTTATTCAAGTGAGCAAGATACTAAATTTTCTGCAATCTCGTAAGATTGCGGGTACGTTCTAAGGTCTTTGTAAGAAAACTCCGCACTAACATTACCGCGGCTCAAGTAACTCCGCGAAAAACTAGTACGTTTCTCAGTTAGACTTAAAGTCACAGATTGCTGTTTTATATTCGCCTCTACAATTTGAACGCTGGCCACTGCTAAAATTTTGAATTCTCCTGACGAAACCTCCACTTTAGCCGATTTAAAAGAAATACCATCGAATTCGGCGGTTTGCTGAAGAACGGCTTCTCCGATAAGCATTGCGCCTCGTTCCGGCGGTGCAGTACACACCCCGCTGTTGGAACATACCTGGGAGCTCTGAGTTAGGTAACAAGTCAATTTATTTGACTCCCCCCATGCCAAACCTGAAACGACAGCCGATGTTTTTTGATGAGTGAGGCTTCAAGCAGAAAAGCTTCAACTTCGTTCGGGGTTGTCAGGTAGTGGACAGACTCGATGTTTTGAACAAGTAAGCAAGTCTTTGGGCTTAAATCCTTCCCGTTATTGAAGTAGCTTCTGACCCTTGCCCTTAGCTCTTTCGCCTTACCCACGTAGATGGTTTTTCCGGCAGCGTCCTTCATTAGGTACACGCCTGGAGCTAGCGGAAAGGTTTTTACCGTTTCTTTCAGGGACTCAACTCTGGCGGCAATCTCTGCTTGGATTTTTCGCTTCACAATTGCAGTTATAGCAAAGTCCTGAGGGGCTGTTTAGATATCATCTCAAACTCCTTGCGCAGATGCGAAAAAAACCAAACAGCAGCGTTACTCTTCGTCGACAGAGCACATTGTTTCCCCCTTGCGCATCACCTACTTTTGGCCCTGTTCGACCTGGCCGCCATTTTTGGTGAAGGGTCGTTGCACGTACCCCTATGGGCCGAGCGCCGCAGCCTCTATTTATTCCTAGCATCGCATCGTGAGGTGGTGCTAGGTCTGGACTAAGTGCCAGATCAGATCTGGCTTCTGAAGATTGGTCTAAGTTCCTACGCTGGCGAGCCGAATGACTAAGCATCGGCAAAGACCGCCCAATTCGGCTAATGGCTCAAAGGACAAAGTCAATTCGCTGCCTGGAGGGAAAATGGGACTAGTTGTACGCCTAATATTTATAATGAGTTTAACTGGTGACGCTTTTGCCTGCTTGGGTCCAAAAGTAGAATACAACTTAGGCTTTGTCGAAAACAGCGATGGAAATCTGGTCGTGCAACTGAATTCAGAATGGACTCCACTGGGCGGCGGGGCGGAGCAGAACCATTCTTCAAAGATACTGGATGATGATGGCTTCCTTTCGGCGCACTTAGCTTACGTTAAAATGTCAAAGGAAAACAAAAACCCCCCTGACCGGCGGATACTAGTTTTCTTTTTTGACCAACTTGAGAGATTTAGAGCCTATCTACCGGCCGCCAAAAAGCAAATAGAGGCAGATATGAAAAAGTACCCAGAAAAGCTAGATATACTTATTCAAAAATCAAGAACGATCGGTGACGTGCAAGATGCAGTTACAGACTTGCTAAGTCGGCGAAACAAAAACCCCGCCATGCTATACGATTTGGCTCCATTCACAAAAGTAAGGCTATACGGGCAGTTTGCAGGATACGAAGTGATCAGCTCAACTAATAGATCTTCAGGCTTCACCAAACTCTGGGACATAGATATGCCTTCTGAGCACGTTGGAAAATCCTTGGGATGTGATTCGGCAATTGATGGATTTAATACGAATAAAAATCCGCCCAATAGAACAAACAAAACAAAAGAAGAATCGTTTTCCTTCGGTATCAATTAAGCGAAGGATCAGCGGAGAGGCCCCCATGAAAGCAATAATATTTTCCATTAACTTTTTAGCTGTCTCAATGTCTGCTCAAGATCTGTTCGGCGCTTTATGTGATTCGGTTCAGGGAAGAGTTAAAGGCTACAACGAGCATGTCGTTAAGATTGAGAATTTGCAAACCCGAGTCACCTACGCCGTTCAGATCAAGGGACTACCCAAAGGGGATCTTGAGTTTTTTAAAGAGAATGTGAACAGACTCGTTGATACGTGTCTGCCGGGCTCATTTATTCGAAGGCCCGCCTCAAAGTAGGTGCAAAAGTGCTAGAATTGGTAGCACAGATTGTATTGGAGGCGCTAGTTGTCTCACCCGGCGCATTCGTGCTGTGGGCGATGAAAGGCTTTAAAGGCTCTTACAAATCGATTCTGGTTGAACAGAAAAATTTTTCTATATTTATCGGCGTCGCTTTTTGGGTTTTAGTCGCCGCTATCGGAACCTTAATTGCTCGAAGTGTGGGCTAGGCATTGAATAGATCTTATCCACCACTGGAATCTCGCCAATTTGTAAAAGGCTTCTTCTAAGCTGTGACCTGACTTAGGATAAGTGTGGCTGCGCTTTACTTGGGCACACGCCTTTCAAAAAGCCAACACTGAAACTTAGAAAGCCTTTCCCTTATATGAGTTTAAATTCATCTCGACGAGCTCATCTTTATTTGAAGTAATAACGGGGCCATTCGCCAAGCAGCCTTCGGACTTAACCCTTCGGACTTACCTTAACCGCGCAACTACCCATACAAGACGCTTCTTCGGTATTCTCTACGCTGCTTGGGCCCGCCGAGTGACCTCGGAGCATAGGGAAAGCCAATCGCCTCAAGCAAGTTTTCGTCAAGATATCTACACACATTCTTAAAGTGTCGTCCCCATTCGACAATACTTGTATAGGGACGCCTATCCCAAAAGCCTTGCGTAGCTCCAACCACCTGATTAGGTTCTTCTTCAGCACGCGCAGCGCCTCTTTGTTTATTCATTATTAGCCTCGCAGTGAGTCCACTGACTGAGCGGACAAAGCAGACGTAACTTTCTCTGGACTGAGCGAGGATCACCAAATGTAAGTGGTTACCACCATTGGCAAATCGGTATATTTTCACGCCAAACCTCTTTGCCTGCCTCTGAATGAGTGCATATATCGCTGCATCTTTTTTATAGAAGGATCGTGCACCCTTAGCCAAACTCGACCGCATCACTAAATGCAATGTTTTCTTAAAACTGATAGGTCTTTTACTTTTTGGATGACTCGTCAAGAGCGAGCCGCCGAACTTCTTTATGGCTTTATGTTCAAGAATTTCAAAGCCGAATTGTTTCTGCTTAGTCCGCCTTGGACCAGCTTTTTTAGTCATAGTTTACCTTATTTAGAAAAATAACGCTGCGAAAAGCTCGACACCCGCTACGTTCTTGTAAATCTAGAAACTTTTGGTAGCGATGTCAAATACTTTTTCGTGGGGTCGCGCTTAGGAATTAGATCTTTAACTAAAAACTATTGTGCAAATGCGCCTGACCTCATCTTCGACAGTGAGAGAATCTTGGGCTAACCGCCGGGGACATTAGCTCAACACTAATGAATCAGCTGAGCATGGAAAAGCCAACCTCACTAGAAGCACTTTTTTACCCTACGATCTAAAAAAATCGTACGGCAGGACCCATGAAACATAGTGGTAAAAATACGTTGTATTCTTACCACTATGTTATAGACCCCCTAGTAAAACGTGCGGCTGCTTTTTGCCATCTCTGCTAGTGGAGCGCTTGGTTTGAACCGAGAGCCCACTTTTGAAGCGTAAACTTCGAGCTCATCCGTAATTACCGAACTTCCCACACTGTCTGCATACCTAAGGAGCCCTCCACGAAAAGGAGGAAAGCCTGTTCCCATTATCATTGCCAAGTCTACGTCTTCTGCTTTTTCAACAATGCGATCCTTCACGAAAGCAAGAGCTGCCTCATTTATCATCGCAAATATTCCGCGCTGAACCATGTCCCTTTCAGAAATTTTATTGGTGGGCTGAGAAAGACCCAATTCTTTGTAAACTGTTTGATCAACACCTAACTTTTTACCCTTTTCGTCATAAAGGTAGAAACCTCGACCATTCTTTTTTCCAAGGCGATTGAGCTCGACAACCTTAGCCATTGAAGGCGGCACTGCTGCACGCTCACCAAAAGCGCCATGAAAAATCTTGGCTACCTTTAAACAAACATCAATTCCAATTTCGTCGATGAGATGACAAGGCCCCATGGGCATTCCGAAGTTGAGGTAAGCCTTATCAAGGGCCTCGATGGAACAGCCTTCTTCTACCAAATGAACCGCTTCGATAAGATACGGAAGCAGCAACCGATTGACAAGAAAACCTGGGCCATCCTTAACAACGACAGGGTACTTTCCGAGTTTTTTGGACAGTTCAAAAATAGTTGCCGTAGCTACGTCGCTCGTCTTCTCACCGCGAATCACTTCAATAAGAGGCATTTTATCTACTGGATTGAAAAAATGCATCCCTACAAAATTCTCAGGCCGTGGCGAGCCTTCTGACATTTCCGTCACTGACAATGAGGAGGTGTTGGTTGCAATAATCACATCGGGCGAACACTGAGCTGCACACTCCGCGATGACTTTCTTCTTGATGTTCATATCTTCAACGATGGCTTCGATAACAAGATCGACGCCTTTGAATCCGTCGTAAGTCGTTGAACCTTGAATGCGATCCATTTTGTGCTGAAACCCGACCTTCGAGAGCTTTCTTCTCTCAACTGCTTTCTTCCAAATCTTTTCGGCCGCCTGATAACCCTTTTTAATAGCATCATCGCTAAGATCTTTCATGATAACGTCGATCGACTTATCAGCGCCAAGCTGAGCAATCCCGCCGCCCATCGTTCCAGCGCCAAGCACGGCCATCTTACGAATGCTCTTGGTGGGCACTTCGCCTTCAACGCCGGTCTTCTTTTTGATGCCTTCTACGAGATAGAACAAATGAATGAGATTTTTACTCACATCCGTGATGGCGACTTCACCGAACGCTTTGGCCTCAACTTCGAGACTCTGATCTCGATACTTTGAGCCGTAAGTTTTTTGGATAACATCTATAGCTTTAAGCGGAGCAGGATACAGCCCTTTCGTGAGCTTTAGCACAGATTCACGAGCCTTCTTAAAAACGATGGGGCGACCGAGAAAGCTCTCTAAAAACATGGGCATCACGCCGCTGGGTTCGTAGGATTTCTTTCGTTTTTTATCTTTCGAGCGAATGGCCTTTTGAGCCATTTTCATCGCCGCCTCTTCGAGATTCACTGAAGGAACACATTTTTCGACAAGGCCGAGCTTCTGCGCTTTTCTCCCGTCAACGGCTTTACCGGCAAGTATGATATCTAAAGAGGCTTGAAGACCGATCACTCTTGGAAGGCGAACGCATCCGCCGAATCCTGGGATGATTCCAAGCTTTGTTTCGGGAAGACCTATCTTAGTTGATGGATCATCAGAGCAGACTCGATAATCACACGCTAAAATCATTTCGCAGCCGCCGCCCATGCAGGCACCATGAACAGCCGCCACCACTGGAATGGGCAAATCTTCGATCATGTTGAAAACTTTTTGCCCTCCCGCTGCAGCTTCTTCGGCATCTTTTTCTGTTTTAATATTTTTAATCTCGGCAATATCGGCACCAGCAATAAATATCCGCGGCTTTCGCGATATCATGACGGCCGCTTTATAATGGGAGCTCTTTAATTCGTTGATCACGTCTACAAAACGACGCATGACTGGTGTGGATAACTTATTTACCTTCTCTCCCACCAAATCCCATTCGATTAATGCAATGTCGCCTCTGTTGACTATCCTAATGCTTTCTTCAACGCTCACTATCTACTCCTCACGTTCAACACGAAAAAACGAAAGCGGCGGCAAATCGTTTAAAACGCTCGCGCCAGCCCCATCTGGATTTCGACAAATCTAGCTAAGTGGTCAAATTTATTAGCTCTTTTGGCTGCGCAAAAGTCAATCTGGTTCCAGGTAGTTACAACTCATGCCCCAACGCATTAGGCAATTGCAGAGGTTAGACGTAAGTCCTTCATTTGACAGTGAAAACATGGGAGAAATACGCTTAAGTTTTGATACTGGACCCCAAAAACTAGTGAGGCGAAGCCATGGCTCTCGAACAAGACGCACTCGAATATCATCGCATGGGCCGCAAGGGCAAAATTGAAATAACTCCGACAAAACCCTGCGACACGGATAGAGATCTCTCCCTGGCTTATTCGCCAGGAGTCGCCGCACCTTGTATCGAAATTCAAAAGAATCCGGCAGAAGTATTTGAATACACCGCTCGGGGAAATCTTGTTGGGGTCATATCAAATGGAACCGCTGTCTTAGGTCTTGGCAACATTGGAGCATTGGCGTCGAAACCAGTGATGGAAGGCAAAGGCGTTTTGTTTAAAAAATTTGCCGACATTGACGTCTTTGATATTGAGATCACCGCCACCGATCCGAAAGAATTTATTCAGACGGTTCAAAACTTAGAGCCCACATTTGGCGGCATCAACCTCGAAGACATCAAGGCTCCTGAGTGTTTTGAAATTGAAGAAACGTTGAGAAAAACAATGAAAATCCCCGTCTTTCATGATGACCAGCATGGGACGGCCATCATCTCAGCCGCCGCACTTATAAACGCTGTCGAGGTTGCCAATAAAAAGCTTCATGAGGTGCGGATTGTGGTGAATGGCGCCGGTGCATCCGCCGTTGCCTGCACCAATCAGTTCATTGCTTTAGGCGCAAAACGTGAAAACATCATGATGTGTGATAGCAAGGGCGTAGTCCACAAAGCCCGCGCTGAGGGTATGAATCGTTATAAGGCTCAGTTCGCAGTCGAGACAGATAGAAGAACGCTCACCGATGCCCTTCAGGGAGCAGATGTCTTTGTGGGTCTTTCTGTTGGCGGAGCTGTCACGAAAGAGATGATTAAAGGCATGGCCGATCGCCCGATAATATTTGCGATGGCCAACCCAACACCTGAGATTCTGCCTGAAGAAGCCAAGTCCGTTCGACCTGATGTGATCATGGCAACAGGAAGGAGCGACTATCCCAATCAAGTGAACAACGTTTTAGGGTTTCCTTTTATTTTTCGCGGGGCCTTAGATGTGCGTGCAACTTGTATCAATGAAGAAATGAAACTTGCAGCTACAAAAGCACTTGCCGCACTTGCCAAGGAGGAGGTTCCAGAAAGTGTTTCGCGCGCCTACGGCGGTAAAACCTTTCGGTTTGGGGCGGAATATCTGATTCCTAAACCCTTCGATCCACGAGTCTTACTCCATATTGCTCCGGCTGTTGCGAAAGCCGCCATGGAATCTGGCGTAGCCCAAAATCCTATTGAGGATTTCGATGCCTATCGCGACAAACTAGAAGGTATGTTCGGAGCTGCTCGTGTTTTCATACGATCAGCAATGAACCGGGTAAAATCGACAATAGCGAAAGATTCGAAACAAAAACCACGCATAGTATTTCCGGAAGCTCATAGTGAAAAGGTGCTTAAAGCAATTCAAATCATTATTGAAGAAGGTATTGCTGAGCCCGTCTTACTTGGCTATGAAAATGTCGTTAGACCTCTGATTGAAAAACTTGAACTCGACCAACTTGTTCGCCTTCCTATCCTCAGGCCATCGCAAGATGAACGATATCAAGAGTACGCCGAAACACTTTTTCATCTGCGCGCACGCAAGGGCGTTCATATGCAAGAGGCTCATCGACTCATGGCAGATCCCAACTATTTTGCCGCTATGGCCGTGCATCTCGGACATGCAGACGCCATGATCAACGGAGCGACTCAAAATTATCGCGACTCCGTGACTCCTATTCTAGAAATTATTGGTAGACCACGAAGAGGCTTAGCTGCGGGCCTTATTATCATGATTCTAAAAGAAAAAGTGGTGTTCTTTGCAGATACGACTTTAAACATTGATCCGACAGCTGAAGAAGTGGCTGCCATCGCTGTTCAATGCGCAGAAGTGGCCAGCTTTTTTCACATTGAACCACGCATTGCTATGCTAAGTTTTTCCAATTTCACCGGAAAACACGAAAGCCCTGCGAAAATGAAGCACGCCGCGCAAATTGTAAAAGCGCGATTTCCCAATCTGGTGGTGGACGGTGAAATGCAGGCCGACACGGCGGTCAATGGTGACTTTATGAGAGAGTTTTTTCCGTTTTGCGAGCTCAAGAGCGACGCCAATATTTTGGTATTTCCCAACCTGGATTCCGGCAACATTGCCTACAAGTTGATTCAACAAATTGGCGGTGGAGAAGCTTTGGGACCATTCTTAATGGGTGTAAAGAAACCTGCACACGTGCTACAGCGTGCTTGCACTGTTAACGATATCGTCAACACGGTTGCGTTGGCCTCTTTACATGTTCAGGCAATTCGTGAAATGAAAGCTCACCGGTGATTTTGTGAGTGGTTCACGTCGAAAGCGTCAGCAAGAAAGTTTGGAGAAGCCTATCGGAGAAAATGCTAACCTTAACCGGACGATCAACGATCAACTTAGTACTCACGTTCACAGAAAGCGAGCCGTTCTCGTAGGCGTCGGTCTAAAGTCCCAAGATATTCTTGAGACAAAAAATTCTCTTACGGAACTTGTAGAGCTGGCACATTCTGCACAAATCGATGTCGTGGGTTTACTTCACCAGTTTGTCGAAAAGTACAATCCCGCTACGCTCATGGGGAGTGGAAAGGCTGAAGAGATTGTCCAGCTTATCGCAGAGACACGCGCGCAACTTGTTATTTTGGATCAGCGCTTATCGGGGGTTCAACAGAGAAACTTGGAGCAGGTTTTTAATGTCGTAGTCCTTGATCGCACTCAATTGATACTTGAGATTTTTGCTCAGCGCGCCCATAGCTTCGAGGGTAAATTGCAGGTCGATCTGGCCCGACTTTTGGATTTGAGTTCAAGAATGGTGGGGGCCTGGCAAGGCTCCCTTTCAAGGCAAGGAGCTGGTATCGGAACCAGGGGGCCTGGAGAAAGAGCTCTCGAACGCGATCGGCGAATAATTAAAAACAGAATTTCTCAGATTAAAAAAGAGCTTTCATCCGTAGGGCAAAATCGAGCACAACATCGGGCTCAGCGTCGCAAGCAACAGATTCCTACTGTGGCACTCATTGGATACACAAACGTCGGCAAAAGTACTCTGTTAAACCAACTCACTCAAAGTGAAGTGCCTGCTGAAGATAAGCTTTTTGCAACACTCGACCCCACGACACGGAAGCTTTGGTTAGGAGGTACGCCTCGCGCAGTTCTGGTTGATACCGTTGGGTTTATCCGTAATTTACCTACTCAGTTGATTGAAGCATTTAAAGCCACACTAGAAGAAAGTTCTGAAGCTGATCTGCTCCTCCATGTCGTGGACTTGTCCAACTCGCAGTGGCCCCAACAAATGGAAGTGGTGAATAGTCTTATGAAAGAGCTTAAATGGGACATACCCATTATTTGCGTTTTCAACAAAATTGAATTGGCTCCTCCTGAAGCAAAGTTTAAGGTCCGAGAGTCACCTCGCGCATTTGTGAGCGCGCTAACGGGCGAGGGCATTCCCCAGTTGAAGCAGCTCATTAAGGAAAACTTGGAATCACGGCAAACCAAAATTGAATTGTTTATTCCAAAAGAGCTTCACCATAAAATTTTTGAGCTCGGACGCGAGTCAAAGATCTTGAGTCAAGAAGAGGGCACTCAGGGGACTGTTTGTCTAGCTCTTATTTCTCCTACGCTTGTAGGAAAGTGGCGCGAATACATGACTGGCGCAGAATATGTTTAAGATTGGCCAGGCAAATTGTGTATAATTGTATCTTGATTTGGAATATCGAGGGTGGTCAATGCGCCTCTAACCTTGATTCATTGTGTTCAAATGCTGAAAATAATAAAAGCATTCGTGAGATAACTGTGCTTCGGGCAACAGGCGAACCTGCCGGCTTTAAGAAAGGATGAGAGATTGAGAACTTTTGTACTTGGTAAATCGGCAGGCAACCTTCCGATTCTTGCGTATGAGTTTGGGTACAGCGGACCAAAAGTCTTGATTCTCGGAGGAGTTCACGGCGACGAGACAGAAGGAGTGGTTTGCGCACAGGGTTTGTTGAACAGATTCCTGTTGGCGTTTTCATTGAGGCTTCAGTGTACGATTGTTCCCATTTTCAATCCTGACGGTGTGTTTTCACACAAGCGGACGAATGCAAATGATGTAGATCTCAATCGAAATCTACCCACAAATGATTGGACAGCCGATTGGGTAAATCCCCGGTACAAGCCAGGCCAATTTGCAGCAAGTGAGCCAGAGTCACAGACATTGGTAAAATACATTGGAGAATTCAAACCAAGATGGATTCTCAGTCTTCATTCCTGGAAGCCACTATTAAATGTGAATGGTCGATGCCTAAGGCAAGCAGAAACCATTAGCACCTACACAGGCTATCCCATTGAAGATTCCATCGGATACCCAACTCCGGGATGCTTAGGGACCTACGCCGGATTAGAAAGAGACTTTCCGACTCTCACCTATGAAATAGAAAGAGGTCTACCGACTGAGAAGGTTTTGGGTATCCATGTTCCAGCGGTTTGGGAAAGTTTGAAGTCTACCGAAAGCGAAGAGAAATAAATTCGCGCTTCGTTGACTAGTTTCACGAGATGGCTAGCTTCACCAAAATTTCGTCAACTATGTCTCTCTTTGATTGATGACGCCATGATTGATGACGCCATGATTGATGAGCGACGTTATTTTTCAGCGACAATGTCTAAATAATTTTACACTGGGACGTTGAAATCGCGAAGTGCCTGGTTGAGGCTGACTTTACTGTCGGTCGACTGTGTACGCTTGCCTATAATAAGGGCGCAAGGAACGGAAAATTCTCCTGCGGGAAACTTCTTGAGGCGAGCCCCTGGTATAACAACGCTGTTTGCTGGAACCGATCCTTTGAAGACTTTTTCTTCTGGGCCAGTAACGTCGATGATATTTGTCGAAGCGGTTAAGGTGACCCCAGCTCCTATCACGGCACCTTGTTTGATATGTACCCCTTCAACAATAATTGCACGGCTCCCAATAAAGCAGTTATTTTCGATAATGACAGGCTGAGCTTGTGGGGGTTCAAGCACTCCACCAATTCCCGCACCGCCGGATAGGTGCACGTTTTTGCCAATCTGAGCGCACGAACCGACGGTAGCCCAAGTATCAACCATTGTTCCTTCATCGACATAGGCCCCTATATTGATATAGCTAGGCATAAGTACACATCCTGGCGACACATAGGCACCTACCCGAGTCACTGCATGCGGAACAACGCGCACCTTGTCTGCCAAGTTCCATTGCCGAAGTGGGATCTTGTCTACAAACTTAAGGTCTCCACTTTGAAACTCCGTTATCGGCTGAGTTCTAAAATAAAGTAAAATTGCCTTTTTTACCCACTCGTTCACCTTCCATTGGGTTTCATTATCTTCTACAGAAATAGGTTCTGAAACTCTTAATTTCCCTTGGGTTAACTGAGTGACAATTTCGCCGAGTGTATGCCCAAGCTCTTCTGCCGGAACAGCGTCAGTATTGTTGTAAGCCTTCTCAATTATTTCTTTCATATGTTGCTATTTCCTTTTTTAAAAAAACTTTGCTCAAAGGCAGAAGGAATTGCAACGTATTTCTGGGATGTGATTATAGAAATTGATTCTAAACTGTGGAGTGCGGGCGTTTAGTTGGAGTCGATCCACCTAGAGTTGCATCGATGGCAGGCTGACATTGTTTTCTTTTTCGACCGCACACCACTGGTTTTAGCTGAAGGACTTTGTGTCGGTGTGAAAGCAGATCCCTGTTAAGGCGCTTTCTTTATGCTTTTTGTGCCCTGTCCCCTTTGTCAAAACTCGTTAACCGGTGTTGAGAGTAGTTCAACTAGGGCACGCTGTTTGAAGCTTCGCCTGCCCTGCTTTCACTTTCGGTTTTCAGAGTTAAACAACCAAAGCGCCATGGTCTCAAGCTTCGCCTGCCCTGCTTTCACTTTCGGTTTTCAGAGTTAAACAACCAAAGCGCCATGGTCTCAAGCTTCGCCTGCCCTGCTTTCACTTCCAATGTTGTTGAAGGCTTTTAGCCTGTGTTTACAAAGCTTTGCGACTCCCATGCTCGCAGGAATCTGCTAAGCCTATGTTTTCGCGGGGTGTAGGCTACAAATCCCGCCGCTTCGTTGCGATTCTTTTCAAAGTAGTTGTGAATGTTTGTGAGGGTTCTTCTGCCCCATCCAACAAGCCTTGTGAAGGGTCGCTCTAACCAGAACTGTTTGGATTTTCTTAAGCCAAGACGTTTATGAATATCTTCATACTTGCGGGCCATTTGTGCTGCAAAAAATCTGAGGAATTTAAGAAACTCCCTGCGGGCTTCTTCATATGGTAGTGACCTAACAGGCTCAATGAGAAGGTGAATATGATCATTGTTGATAGCTTTGTCTCTGATTTTAACATGATACCTCTTAGCTGAAGCTTCTAAGAGTCGAGCGATCGAAATTTGGCTTTTGGTGAACCAAATGTTTTTACCAAGCCTTGCTTTAAACACTGCATGGATAAGTTTAAATTGATCAAAGGGGCGCGCCACTTTTCGGTAGTTAAGAGCCCCGCCATACTGATGTTGTTTTTCAATCCACCAGAGCTTGGTGTTTCGTCTCGGCTCTTTGATTAGTGAAAGCTGCTTCCTGCGAGATTGCAAAATTTGCTTAGCAGTTAATCGCGTCGACATCTAAGCGCCTTTTCTTGTTTATCCGTTTCTTCTTCTGTCTTCCATTCAGTTCAGGGTCCCAAGTCTTCAAGTCTTCAAGTCTTCAAGTCTTCAAGTCTTCAAGTCTTCAAGTCTTCAAGTCTTCAAGTCTTCAAGTCTTCAAGTCTTCAAGTC
>PEZS01000013.1:167314-202217 GCA_002778785.1 Bdellovibrionales bacterium CG10_big_fil_rev_8_21_14_0_10_45_34
TTACCCTCAGTTATCCAAATAGGCAAACTTTTATCTGTCCAAATGCTGCGTGTTATTAAGTGTTTGTGATACCGCTACCTTTTTAAAAACGACCGCTGGCAACACTAAAAAAGGGCTAACTCATGAAACTCACCTAACTCACCTAACTCAACTTTCTCATATCTCGGCATGTCGCAATTGAAATATAGAACAAGTAGGACAACTTATTCCCGAGAGTTTTTTGGTGCAATCACCAAGCGATTTGACCCAACTTAATTGCCAAGCGACTTGACCCTACTTAGTTACCAAGCGATTTGACCCTCTTTAATGGATCTTAAAGGCTGAGAATATATGCAACTTATGGGAGGAGCTGGCAAAAGCGATACGGGCAGCATGGACACAGTAAGAGCTGCGAGCTCCTATTGGGACAATTTACCTGCTGCTCATACCTTTTAATCGGAGTTTAACAAAAACAGTAATTTTCACGCCGTAAATTAAACTATCAATTCTTTTGCGACCCAGAGCCCTGACTTAGAATATCGCCTAGCATGGAGGTATCAATGCTTGTTCTAATCAGATTCTTTGGCGCCTTTTCAAATCTAATAGGGTATCGAAATTGCTTTACATTCCTAATTGCAGGCTCAGTGCTTGTTGCACCCTCTTTGTCACTGAGTGAAGAAAACCAATCTCTAAAATACATCGGCTTTTCGTCAAACCCTAAGATAGGCTTTTCCTTCGGGACCTCACATTTTACGCTCGAGTCAGAATATTTCGTCGAAAATCAACCCAGCTATCATAGGTCGGGTTTTGATTTCTCTGTCAGAACTGCTGGCTTTGTGGGTCAGTTGAACTACTATTTTGAGAAAGCCTTCGAGGGCTTCTTTGCAGGCATTCACTCGGGAAGCGTTGAGGTTACCGAACGTGATGGATTTGGAACATCTGCTGACCCCTCATTTACCGGATTCACAAGGAGCCCCAGCGAGTCTCTTATAGGGGCGCAGGTTGGGTATATGTTTATCTGGCAGAATGGAATCGCACTAGGCGTCTCTGTTCGTGGTACGTATTACGGGCAAGAAATTTATAGCCTCATTTACGCTCCGATTGTAAGTCTCGGAGTTGTTTTTTAACTAGGCAGCAGAACACCTCTTAAGCAGAACACCTCTTAAGCAGAACACCTCTTAAGCAGAACACCTGCAATAAAAATCTCTTCAACAGAGAACCTCTTCGCTCGAATTTACTTGCGAAGAGCGAGAGCGGGATGCACTCGCGAGGCCGCAAGTGAAGGAACAAGTGAGCCAAGATAGGCGACGGTAACTCCTAGTAGGACCACTATGGCTACGTGAATCCACTCGACATGAATGGGAATTCTCGTGTCATAATAAAAATCTGGAAGACGGATGATCGGATATTTATCCAAGATATAACAAATTAACAGCCCCAATATTACGCCTATACCAATACCCAGTCCACTCAAGGCACATCCCATTTTCACAAACACATTCCGAACAGAACGCTCCGTAAACCCAAGCGTTCTCAGTGCGGCAATCTCATGCCTTTTCTGAGCCACCAATAGATTCATGACCATCACCATAGCCAAGGAAGCAATAACGAAAGCAATTGATAAAAACAAACCAATCAGAAATTTTTCCATTTTTAGGCTGTAAAAAAGTGCGCTGTTACGCTCCTGCCAGGTTTCAACATCGAACCCTTTGTCCTTAAGTAACCGCGCTATTGACTGAGTGTCGTCCAAGTTTTTAAGTCTCACCTGCCAACCTATCCACTTTGAGCTTGATGGATAAAGATTCACTGTGTCGATGGGCACAAACATATAGTTGCTATCGATTTCGGCAACGTTTGTTTGCAGAACTTTAGAAACATCTACTTGCTCAAGGGGCAGCGATTCTCCCGGAGGTAAAAGCAACTGCTCTGGTGGCACCAGGGTCAAGGTATCCTGCTCAAAAATCCCCAAGCTACGGGCCAGCTCAAAACCGACTAATGCTCCTCGAATTTCAGAACTTTTCGCCGCATCTTTGTAAAACCGAGATTCACTAGGCGACAGCCCTCCAGAAATACTGTCACCGATTAACTCACTAGACTCTTCCTCTAGAGATAGCCCACTCCCTGATCCCCAATCTTTCGCCTTACCACTACTGAGGCCACCCGAAATCTGCTCCTCAAACTCCACTTTCCGATCGGCATCAACAACCCGCTTCAAACCATCTTGCGTCAAAGCGACAATAACCGCGCCCCCAAAAAGTCCATCAATAGATTTTACGACGGAGTCTTGATAGGTAGCTCTTTCGACGGCATCAATACGGGGATCACTTTTAAGATCAAGAATTTCTACAGCGCGATTAAAGTCAGCGTCTCGCACATGAAGATGAGGCTCCAATCGCAACAAACGATTTCGAATGGAATCACCAAATCCATTCATGACGCTCAAAACAACGACAAGTGCCATCGAGGAAAGGCCAACACCCAAGATACTTAGCCATGCGATCACACGAACCACAGAACTCGTTCGCTTTGAAAGCAAAAAGGCTTTAAAGAACTTCCACCACATCGAAAGGATCTTACACGGCTTTTTTGTTTTGATCCAAAAGTTCTAGAATTTGTTGCTGCTGAGCAGAAGGTACAAGCTCACAGCCACTCACGAACTCCCACAGCACAGAGACCGTTGCAGTTTGCGGGCTTGGGTCAATCTGAATTGATTCACTTATGGCAACGCCGCCCATATAGAGAGGGTTTGGAGGGTTATCTGTAGCGTCGAAGCTTCCTGTAGCGGCGCTGGGCTCTCTCACTTCGACTTCTAGAATCACCCCAGTCGTTAATCCATCTCGATAATTCCATTCAGCGATTTGGCCCAAGAAGTCGACCTGAAATTTTAGCATTCGGCCATCGACGGATATCCATAGAAAGATATTCGCATCATAAGGGCTGTGCCACCACAGTGAGCGCATATTTTCACCATCTATTTGAATGACATCATCGACGGCGAGCTGAAGTGCCGAGCGAGCCTTCGTGATCCAATTGGTGATTCCCATTAAGCTTGGTGTTCGCGCCAAGATAACCCTTCCTCTTATTTTGCAAACGGATCAAAAAACTTTTTCTTATTCGCCTTTTTAGACTCTTTTTGTGTAGCAAGCTCACGCTCGACTTCTTCTTTGTTTAACTCAAGCGTCTTCATTTCTTCTTCTTTTCGCACATCTTCCGAAGCACTTCGAAGCAAGAAAGATTTTTGCATTGCCTTAAGTACAACGACGGCCTCATCAATGGCCTCAATAGCTCTTCGGCTCGCTTTAGGAAGTTCCGGAGCAACCTCCGCAAGTGCGGGCAATAATAACGTCATGGATTCGGTTAAAGAACTCATATTGGTTATAAGGCCCGATATCTGGCCGGATATCTGAGGATTTTCTTTAATCATCTGCACCATTCCCGGTAAAATCTCATTCATACTTCCTGATGCTATGGAGAAGTTTTCCACCAGATGACCAATATTGTCGCTGCGGTTCACTGAGCGGCCCAGTTTGTGAACCTCTTTAGACATCAGGTACATATTTTCTACTAGTGGCTCCAACCGGTCAAACACCCCGATAAGAGCGTGAGAGCGCCTTCGATCAGAGAACGCCTCTAAAAGTATCTTCATGTTATCAACCAGCCCACCGAGAGTTTCTAAATAAGGACCAATTTGCTGACTACTGAACAAATCTACCAGATCCAAATGTTTGACTGACAAAAGTCGCTCATTTGGTGTCACATTCTCTTGCTCGCCTACCGACAACTCCAAAACTTTGTCGCCAATGATAAACGGACGGAAAGCTCTAACTCGGCTATCTTTCTTGATGCGATCCAGGAACTTCTCAGCAACCTCGAAGTGAACAAGAATTTCATTGCTCTTAGTAAATGAAACATCTGTGACAGAGCCGATCTTTAAGCCCGACATTCTGACTTCTGTGCCGGGGTAGACTCCATCTCCGCTTGTCAGAATTGTTTCGAGCGGAATATCTGACTCCAGCCAGCCTTTTGTTACCGCAACTGTGATAAAGCTCATAACAACGGCGCCCGCCGCAAGAAGAGTGAAAATACCAGCTACCTTTTCGAACTTCGAAAACTTAACTTGCATCTTTTAACACCTTTGAGAGCGTCGCCTGAGACTGCAATGCAATCTGGAACTTTTCTGCTACTATCTCTTTAGGAACATCCTGGGGCTTCGAAGATGCTACAAATAGACAGTCCGATTTGAACTGTTGATAAGCGGTTAAAAGTTGAAGCAATTGTTTTACTGAGTCTTTCTCAAGGCCAGCCCAAGGTTCGTCGAGTATTACGACTTGAGGCTGCAGGAGCAATGCCCGCAAAATACTCGCCAAATGTATAACTTCGAATGGCAAATAGGCTGGCAGGCGGTTCTGAAATTTCTGAAATTCAAACTCGAGGAGAGCATTATCGACTATCTTCTGCCCCAGGTCTTCTTCGATTCGATGGTAACGAAGCGGCAAAAGCAGATTGTCTCTTAATGTACGATTGACCAATAAGCCGCCCCTGACAGAAGCAAAGCCTATGTTTAATCTAAGGGGTTGAAACTCTTCAAACGAAAGCGTCTTAGTATCTTTGCCATTGTAGAGAACATCAAATCGTTCATCCAAGCTTAGACTGGCTAAGGCCCGCAACAAATGACTTTTGCCACTTGCGACACTGCCGGAGTAGATGAGCATACGTCCGCAGCTTAAAAGCGAAGCACCGAATCTGTGCAGAAACTCCCCGGTTTCTTGAAATGAAGGAGTTTGAGAGGGGGAATTAGAATTAGAATTAGAATTAGAATTAGAATTAGAATTAGAATTAGAATTAGAATTGGAAACTAAACCAGAAGCAGAACCAGAAACTGATTTCGAGTTAGAATTTGATTCCTTCCCAGAAACATCGGCGACTCTTAAAGAAAGAGTCTGAATCTCTTCTCGTTCAACGGAAAGCGGCCCATATCCCAGAAAACATTTTTCTTTCGCTTTAAAAGCTAAAACCCCAGAGCTAGGTTCTGTCATCGAAGAACTCCAAACTTTAAAAGGGTTTTAAGATAAAATAAGATCGTTACGATCAAATTAAAGCTGACCACGTAGACGACACTTCTTACGACCGCCCGAGTGGTTACCTGCGGCACTTCATGAGCGCTTCCTGAAAGTTGCAACCCTTGAAAGCAGGAGACTGAAAAGATAATAAAGCCGCTAAAGGTGTTCTTTAAGAAAAAGATGATGTAATCATCCATAGAAATGGCATTGACCAGCTGAGAAAGAAAGTACTGCAGAGGTACCTGTGTTTGAAGACGCACGATTAGATATCCGCCCATAAGAGCTACTGCACAAAAGTAGGCAGCCAAACAGATGACGGAGATCATTCCACCAACAAGACGCGGAAAAACAATAAAGCTATAGGGATGAATGCCCATGCTCTCAAGTGCTTCAATTTCGCGATTCACCTTCATGTTGCCCAGCTCGGAAGCCACAGCTGTTCCTGATCGCGCAATTACAATCAAGGCGACGAGTAGTGGCCCGATCTCTCTGACGACAACAGCTATCAAAAAAGGGGCAACCACCGACGCACCGAAAATGCTCGCTTGTGATTGGCTTTGAGCCATCACAACTGCACCACTCCCTAGAGCGAGTACCGAAATGATGGGTAGCGCCTGAAACCCTGTGAAATAAATTTGTGCAGAAATAACTGAAAAAATAGTTCGTAGGCCTTGGGTCTGATGAAAAAGAGTTGCCCGAAAGGACACGTAAACCATCAAGTAAAGATTTGCCGTATACTCTAGCATAGAAAGAGATCTTGTGCCGACGGCGCTCAAAAAGCTCATATAAGGATTATCGGCAAAACAAGTGTTTATCTTTTCGACTTACGGCACAGGAACAAGACGTTCATCGTAGGCCCAAAGAGAGTAGAAAAGGGATTTCACAGACTCAATAGCTGACTCTCCAAAAGACGGGGTCGCCCTAGCCCAAACAACTCCTCTTTTATATATGGCAATGCTCTTAGGGAAAATAGCACGAAAAACTTGATAAGCCCGGTACATATGTAGCTTCGAAGTAACCAGCACTATGTCTCGACACTTCAATGTCTCCACGATTGGCAGCGCTTGCTGAGCATTGCCATACGTGGTTTCTGAGTGCCTCTCTAGAACAATTCTTTTTTCAGATACCGAAGAGTAAAATGGCCACTGAGGAAATATCTCCCGCAATTGTGCGTGCGGGTGAACGCCTGAGATAATGACGTAGTCTATCATTCGCTGCGACAAAAGATCGAAACCCTCGCGAACTCTTCCGGACCCGCCTGTTAAGACAATAGCACAGTCAGCGCGCTGGGGGCGGGTCCAGGACTCAACATCTCCCGCTATGACACGATGGTATTCTATGGAAAACCTGAACCCCACAAAAATCATTCCCAGTAGAAAGCCAGCGCTTATCCATTTCAGCCAAATAGGGAATGAAACTGATAGTGACGACCACTTAATATCTCTCATCTAGCTGCTAGAACCTCAATTTCAACAGGAACTCCAAGTGGCAAGCCCGCAACCTGCACTGTTGATCTCGCCGGGGGCGCTGCTTTGAAGTAACTGCCGTAAATTTCGTTTACGAATTTAAAGTCTGCCATGTCTTTAAGAAAAATCGTTGTTTTGATTACGTTCCCAAAGCCCAGTCCTGCTTCTTTCAATACCGCTTCAACATTCTTCATAATCTGAACTGTGTGCTCTGAAACCCCGCCTTCGACTAATGAATTGGTTTCGGGGTTAAGGCCGATCTGTCCCGAACAGTAGAGAATACCGCCACACTCGACTGCTTGTGAATAGGGCCCGACGGGTTTGGGTGCATTTGAAGTGGTTACGATTCGTTTTTCCATGGAGACTCCTTATAAGTATCGCCCTTCACTATTAAATAATAGGGGCTTTGAGTTTGTTTGACGAAACCAATATAACAGGGCAAAACTCATTCTGAGAAGCCCTTGTTTTTAGTTTGAACAAGTCGTCTATCGTATTGAATTTATTTGGAGAATATTTGATGAACTACATTTTTCACTTCGAACAGACTCCGAACACACGGGCCGTAAAATTCGTGGCGAACAAAGCCTTCACCGATCAAACTGCCCAGTTCGAGTCTTCTCAGGACGCCATTTTTTCTCCCCTTGCCAGCAAGATCTTCGGGTTTCCCTGGGCCGAGGCCGTATACATCGCTCCCGAATTTGTGACGGTCACGAAGCAAGATTGGGTGAGCTGGGAGGTTCTGGCTGAGCCCCTTTGCGAAATGATTAGCGAACATTTGAATTCAGGTTTACCTGCTCTGAGTGATAAAAAAACGAGTGACGCACTTTCAGAGAACGACAGTGATGATTCCAAAGAAGTTCGGCTCATCAAACATATCTTGAATACTGAGATCCGCCCTGCAGTCGCGTTCGACGGAGGCGATATTGTTTTTCAAAAATACGAAGACTATGTAGTTTATGTGGCTCTTAAAGGGTCCTGCTCCGGCTGTCAGTCTTCGGTAATTACTCTTAAAGAGGGCGTCGAAAGTCGACTTCGAAACGCACTACCAGAGATTCAGGGAGTCGTTGCCGTTTAGCTACTTCGCCAAATGTTTACGCGATTAAGCCTTTTTTGCCTAATTGGCTTTCATGACGGTATTCTAGACTCTCAGCTAGTCAAATTGACTCCGGGGCGGCGATTCCTTCAGAATAAAAAGGAATTCGCTCTTCCGCCCGAGCCACTGGCCGGCACCTAAGCCTTTAGCAACCTAAGGAGAAAGTTGTGAAAAAAATTTTTCCCGCGCTACTTTTATGTGCATCATGTTCAACTCTGCAAAATGGATCTAGCCGCGGAGCGGGTGATTCTCACAATCTGACAGAGTCCGAAGCGAAATTACGTTCAAATTCTATTTCAAGTGTTACCTACGATCTTTACTTCGATCTCACAGAGA
Source organism: Bdellovibrionales bacterium CG10_big_fil_rev_8_21_14_0_10_45_34 (assembly GCA_002778785.1). Taxonomy (GTDB): domain Bacteria; phylum Bdellovibrionota; class Bdellovibrionia; order Bdellovibrionales; family 1-14-0-10-45-34; genus 1-14-0-10-45-34. The sequence continues at coordinate 175,249 of PEZS01000013.1, forward strand.
GAACTGAGTTTAAAGGAACCTCTCAAATTTCCTTTCGCTCTTTGAAACCTTTATCTGCATTGAGAGTTGATTTTACCGGAGGAACTGTTCACGGCGTTGCTGTCAACAACTCTGCAGCGAACTTCGAATACGACGGCAACGCTATTCGAATAGATTCAGGGAGCTTTAATTCCAAAGTTGATAACACAATCAAAATAGAATTCTCGCACCCTTACTCTCACGACGGCGAGGGCCTTCATCAATTTGTGGATCCAGAAGACCAGAAGATTTATCTTTACAGCAACCTCGAGCCCTATGACGCAAATAAGATATTTCCTTGTTTCGACCAACCAGATCTGAAAGCGAGCTACTCGATGAAAGTCGATGCCCCATCTGACTGGATTGTTGTTGGGCCAGACAAAGAAACACGAGTGACCACTCTTGATAATAGAGAAACTACTTCAAGGTGGGAGTTCGCAAAGAGCGAAGTTTTCAGCACCTACATATGGTCGCTTATCGCCGGCAACTACAAAGTTATTGACGGGGGCGGCAAGCGAATCCCTCTTCGACTCTTGGTCAGACAAAGCCTTTCAAAGTATGTTGATTCAAATGCTTGGTTCAGATGGACCCGCTCAGGGTTTCAGTTTTTTGAAAACTACTTTGGTGTGAAATACCCTTACTCAAAATACGATCAAATTATAGTTCCAGAGTTCCCTTCTGGCGCTATGGAAAACGTCGGCTCCGTGACCTTTAACGAGTCCTTCGTTAAAAGGGGTAAGTCAACTCGCACCGAAAACCTACGCTTGGCTAGCGTTATCCTGCATGAAATGGCACATATGTGGTTTGGAAATCTCGTAACTATGAGATGGTGGGACGGACTGTGGCTTAACGAAAGTTTTGCGACCTATATGGCTTACGTCGCCCTTCACGAAGCTACCGAGTTCAAAGAAGCCTGGGTAAACTTCTTTCGTGAAAAGCGATGGGCCTATTGGGAGGATCAACTCATCACCAATCATCCCATCAACGGTGTCGTGGCTGATACTCAATCCGCATTTGCAAGTTTCGATGGTATTACCTACGGCAAAGGAGCTGCTTGGCTTCAGCAAGTAAACCGCTACATTGGCAAAGAGGCCTTTCAAAAAGGTTTACGCACGTATTTCGAACGTCACAAGGGGCAAAATACAGAAATCTCTGATTTTATCGGCGCACTTTCGGTAGGCGCTGGCAAAGACATATCTCAGTGGTCGGAAACTTGGCTAACTACCAAAGGTGTCAATGGGGTCACCGTCGCATACGGCGATAAAGTTAAGTGCTCTGGTGCCATCAACGAAATTACATTCAAACAAGTGAAGCTTCCGCACGCAAATGCACTCAAGGAGCAACGCTTTCAGGCCGCTCTTTACAAAGACAAAAAGGTCATTAGAAAGATTGAAGTTCTACTTAACGCATCCACAGAGACGAAGGTTGCCTTGCCGTCGACTGCGTGCCCGGACTTCGTTCTTATTAACTCAGATGACACTGGTTTTTTACGAAATATTCACTCCGCTGCTGAGATTCTTGCCCTTTTAAATCAAGCTCCTCAGCTTAGCGACACGAAAGCTCGTCAACTGGTTTACTTCAACATTTTTGAGCAGGTTCGAGAAGGTTCCATTCCACTGCAAAGTTTTAGCCTCTTAGTAATTCAAGCTTTAGAGAAAGAGACTGACACAGAAGTCTTATCTCAGCTTTCTAGAGCTCTAGTTGGACCATACTCTCTGTCTCGTTATTTGATTCCTAATTGGAGCCTAAGCGCGGTAAGTGCTCTTGAAACTACTCCCTCCTCAGGGCTCTTGGCTTCAACGAATGAAATGGCTTCTGTACCGGAAGTCCAAGTTGCAGCCAGCAAACCAACTCTTTCTGCCGGCGAAGACCCCATTATTTCCACGACTCGCGAAAACAGCGGAATGACTACTGAGACTAATTTTTCTAATCGTACAGTGCGAAAAATAGAGAAAGTCCTCTTAGCTCGGCTTCTAAAAGCAAGCCCCGGCTCAGAACTCCAGATGCACTTTTTTAATATGCTCACGAGCTTCTATCAGTCGCCCGAAAGTGCTCAAACAATAATCGCCATTTTAGATGGAAAGACCAAATTGAAGGGCCTTGCTCTTGACAGTGATCGAAAATGGCAATTGCTTGGCGCTCTTGCACGCACTGGTAACCATGAAGCCTCCACCCGCATCCAGTCTCACTACGAGCTTGATAAATCGCAAAGAGGCGAAGAAAATAAGCTTTCTGCAATGGCATCCATCCCAGATCTAAAAACGAAGAAAGATTTGTATTCGCAAGTTCTTAAAAATGAGCCTCCGATTAGTCTCGCTTTGCAGGAATCAATTCTTTTTAATTTGTTTCCACCTGGCCAAGAAAACCTGCACAAACCCGTTGTCGGCGAATTCTTTAAAAACCTGCGAAAATTCAACGACACGAAACCAACCTCGTTTTTAAGAGCCTACGCAGAAGTCGTACCGGATACCTGCTCGCCCCAAGTGCGCGACGACATCGATATCTTTTTGAAAGGCTCAAAAGCGCCGCCGGCATTGACAAAATCGCTTCGAATCGCTCGGCAAGAAGGTGAAAGGTGTGAGCTTGTGAGAAAGGCCTCTCACTTTATCAAGTGAGGGCTATCCAAACAGAGACATCCGTGACGACGGATGTCTTTTTGCTTGTAAGAAAGGCTTCTCCCTTTTAAGGGAGGCCTTCCTAATACAAACTCGCAAGATTTTAGAATACTAAATCAACTGCGACGCCAAAGTGATCCGAAAATCCAGCGTCTTTCGAGCTTGAAGTGTTGAAATTGTAGGGTTTAGGAACCATTTCAGCTGCTGCTTTTGCGAAGCGCTCCGCAAAATGTACAGCTAAACTTCCAAGTTCTGACGCCATAGTTTTTAACTGGCCACCGAATGGTTCAGTCGCAAAAGGCGGTGCGACAATTCGATAGCTTTTAACAATATCGGCTGATTGACTGCTCGAAAGAACGTGGTGACCTAAAAATATCATATCGAATCGGTTCCACTGTCGATTGGTTCGGTAAAAATAAGTTCCTTTGGCAACACCTACGGCTTCGATCTCTGGTGCGACCCCCTCTTGTTCAACATACGCTCTATGAAGATCGACCATGCGATTCCCCCAAGTGCGTTCTTCAAGTTTTGAGTAAGGCACTGGGTTTTCAGTTTCAAGAGAGTTAAAGTCTCCTGTAGCAAATGCTGAGTATCCGCTTCCGTAGGTTGCGTACCCGTCATCGATAGCTGCTTTTAAAACGTCTGCCGAGGCCAAGCGCTGGCGAGTTGGAGCTGCTTGAGATGGCCAATGATTTACATAAATTCCCAGTTTTTTGTCGGTTCCAACAATTTCAAATACAACATTGAGAATATTTCGAGTGTCCATACCCTTCATATCGGGGTGTGCATTTATATCATATTCATTCTTTTCTAAAAATCTTACTTTGTCGCTTTTCCACATGACTGCCACGTCAATACCACGTGTGTCTGGCCCGTCAGTGATGGCGTAGGAGTCGTATCCGGCTCGTTCTGCAAGAAGCCGAACGACCTTATCGTTCTCGACTTCTTCGAGCGCGACGATGTCTGGATTATTCAGGTAACGAATGACCTTTGCAATTTGGCCCAATTTAATATTTAGCTTCTTAGGTGTCCAATCTGTTTTGAAGCACTTGTTTCTGTAGTAACTGTTGCGGATCGTTGCACATTTCTCTTTCATCGGATGACCCATGGGCAAAAACTCATAATCGAGGGTGCCTTCGTCAAACTCTGTATCAAACAGGTTTTCTACGTTGTAGGACATCACTCGAACGGTGCTTGCTTGCAAACCAAAGCCAAAAAATGAACTCACGATGATTGACCAAAAAACTGTACCCCTTGCTGCTTTAATCATGCTTCCCCCTACAGACAGTTTTAGTAATACACTGAACCCTAGATATAGGGCTAGCCTGACCCTGAATATTTTTCAACATCCCTCTGGTGACCCTAACAGAAATCTAATGGAGCTTAAAAAAGCAGCAGATGTGAGGTTTGAGATTTCTTGGTCTCAGTGTTGAATATGCATCCTAACTCTATGGAGCGATTTAGGTTTTTCAAAACGACAGGCAAAGCGACTGGAGCCTCATCAGGCAAGGCTCACTTAATACCTCGATAAAGGTCCTGACGCTTGACGGCGGATCAGTCGCAAATCTAGGAAGTCTCCTGCGCGTGCAAGAAGCAGACGCAGCTCAAATCACACTTGTACTAAGTTTTTGAACCTCGGCAACAATGCCTTCAAGATCCTCCACCATTGTATCAAACGAGCACATCCACCTTGCGACAAATTCAGTCTCATCCCATATATAGAAAAAATACTTTGAACGCAGCGGCTTTACCCAAGCTTTTGGTATTTTTACGAAGACTGAATTGGCCTCAACCGGATAGACGACTTCTAAAAGATTTTGCTTCTCAAGAAGCCTTTGGAGCGTTTGGGCCATTAAAATGCCGTGCTCGGCAATCTTGGCCCACTTTTCATCCTTAAAGAACTCGAGCCACTGAACTGCGTGGAACCTCGACTTGCTCGCCAGCTGCATCCGCTGCTTTCGAAGATACTGAAAGTTTTTATTGAGTGCAGGATTCAGAATTACAACTGCTTCAGTGCCAAGAAGTCCGTTTTTTGTTCCGCCGAAACTCAAAACATCAACACCCACGCCAGCTGTCAGGTCGCGAAAACTTTTACCAAGAGCTTGGGCCGAATAGATGAAGCGTGCCCCATCAACATGAAAGAAAAGCCCATTGGCCTTACAAAGCTGCGAGATACTTGTCATCTCTTCAATGGTATAGAGAGTTCCGACTTCTGTAGGCTGAGTGATACTAACGACTTTTACTTGGCTGTAGTGTTGATCGCCACTTCGAATTAATTTTTTCTCAATCTGATCTGCGCTGATCTTGCCGTTGATACTTGGAAGACTCACGAGTTTAAACCCTCCGTTTGCCTCAGGCGCCCCGCATTCATCTTCGTTAAGATGAGAAATGTCAGACACGATGACGGAGTTAAACGACTGAGCGCAGGCCATCAAGCTCAGCACGTTGGCGGCAGTTCCATTAAATACAAAATACACTTCGGCGCTATCTGCAAAGTTCTCTTTAAACACGCGCCGAGCTTTTTCACAGTACTCATCAGTACCATAGGCCGGCTCATGACCTGCGCTGGCTCCTGCCAAAGCCTCAAATACTTCGGGCAATACGCCGCTGTGGTTGTCGCTACCAAACCCTTTCTTAAGCTGCTTTGTCATAAAATCACCTCCGCGCAACCAGACTAGACCCGTCAGGTCGTGTGCCTTTTTTCATTGGAATTGATAACATTTGCAAGTGAGTGCTGGCGAGAAGCAACTGAAAAAAGGTGATTATCTGTTTAAAGAGGGCGACGCCTCCGATGCGGCCTATCTCGTAAAATTAGGTCAAATCAACATCGTTAAAACCAAAGGAACCTCAGAGCTCGTTCTGACGACCCTCAACAAAGGGCAAATGTTTGGCGAGATGGCCTTTTTCGATCAAAAGCCCAGAAGCGCCAGCGCGCGCGCCTCTCAGGATACTGTTGTCATTTCACTACCCTTTATATCGCTGAATGCTCAGTTTCAGACCTTCCCTCAGTGGCTTAAGCTCATGGTTCGCACGATCAACGAGAACCTGAGAAAAGCCAATTTGCGGATTAAAAACCTTGAGATGGCCCAAAAGGGTGATGAAAAGCAGTTTCCTCCGCACATGATCACTCGCTTAGGAGCTATCATCACTTTGGTATGCAGACAGTATGCGAAGACCAATGAGAGTGGCCACCACGTAATTAATTTTCAGAAGATACGAGACTATACCATTCAAATCTTTCAGACGCCTACCAACCGAATGCTTAAATTTATTGAGATCATGCAAGGAATGCAGCTTCTCAAACTTGAAGATCTGGGTGAAGGACGCCAGCAACTGGTTTTGTTCCAACATCAGCTGCTCGCAGACTTTGTAGACTACTACAACAAGTGGCTTTTTACTGAAGAATCTAAACGAGTAACAGTGGAGGCGAAAGACATTAAGCTCCTTAAAACGCTGCAACATTACGGAGAGCAGGCTGGTGCCGATGATAAAGGAAAAGCAAAGGTCAACCTGACACAGATACAAAACGATTCTATGAAAGACTTGGGATATCTCGTGTCTATTGGTGACTGGCACGGACTTATCGAGCGCGGAATTATTTCAGAAATGATCTCGGAAGCGACGAGCGTTTCTACACTCTTTGAGCTTGCTGAAATTCAAAAGCTCTATTCGTTTTGGAATATCGTCTACACCATCGAAACCAACGACCCGGGCGTCAACGGCTGAGTTGACCGTCGGCGTAAATGCCACCACAGTGTATGCCATCCAAGTGAATGCCTAGACCATTTGAGCCGCGTTAGAAAACACTTTTCTAAGCAACTTCTGCAAGACACAAACTCCTACAAACTATAACATCAAAACTCTATGTGGATACTTCGGACTGGACAACATTGGTTCTTCATAGTTCTTGCCATTCAATTGGTGCGACAGCTCGTTTTTCTACGCTACGGGCTGGGTGCTGACGAGGCTCACTACGCGCTCTATGGAATGCGGCTCGACTGGAGTTATTTCGACCACCCGCCGCTGGTAGGATGGGTACAAGCTCTGTTCTATCAAGTTTTTGGCAAACACGATTTTGCATTTCGCCTAGCCCCTGCATTTGCTGCCCTAATATTTGCTTGGTTCGTCCATCGCATTTTCGAGCGGGCGAGGGTTTGCCAAGGAGCCATTCCTTCGAATCTGGAGCTTTGTACTCACCTTGCTACACAGCTTAGCTTCTTGCCTTCGGCTCTCTGGGTATTTTGCCTACCCGACACGTTGCTAGCGCCCATTGCTCTTTGGGTTGTAGATATACTTCAACGACTGGCTTTGAACACGCACGAGCCAATCCGGCCCGAATCCACCTCAGAAACTAAAACTCATGTTGAAGCCGAAGCTAGGGATGACGTTGTATCGCGACCCCAAACATCCTTTCAAGAGCACATAAAGCTTACATCTGCATTGCCAAAGCATAGCCCCTTAGCCGGGCTTAGACACCATTTTGGGGTTTACATAGAGCTGGGTGTCGCCTTGGGGCTTGCGGGCCTGGCAAAGTACACGGCCGTCCTGTTTTTACCAGGCGTATTGTACTTTTTCGTCTATTTGAAACTGCAATGGGGGACGTGGAAGAGACTTGCTTTGATAACTGCACCGATTTCGGCGGCAGCAGTCTCTCCTGTTGTTTTCTGGAACTGGCAAAACAACTGGATCAGCTTCAAATACCAGCTCGGGCATGTGACTCCCAATGTAGAACTTAATTGGTCGCAGTTTGCTAAATCGCTACTAACTGAGATCATTGCTTACAGCCCGTTTCTCACGTTGCCTGCTATGTTTTTGCTTTTTAATTTGGTCAAAAAATTGGCAGCGCCACTTCAGCTGAAAACCAAAATTAAAAACTTCGCCGCGACCCAAGCCGCAGTCGGCTCAAAAAAAACTAACGATCAATTTGCCGATACTGTAACAATTAGCAACTTAGACCTACAAAAACACTTTGCTACTTCTGGAGGCAGCGTAAACACGGGCATCAGTAAACAGAGCAGTTTCTTGTTGGCGCTTCCAATTGTCGCTATCATTTTACCCACTTTTCTTTTTTTTAGATATTCGTCCCTCAAAGAGTTCCCGCTTCCGCATTGGAATCTCGTACCGTTTTTGCTGATGATGACTCTTCCATTGTTTTTTTTCTTTTCGGCGCCAAAGGAAAATGCGACTCGCATGGCCCTGCAAGCCTTCCGTAGGGGCACTGTAGTCACTGCGATACTCTGGATGCTTCTGCACTTAGAACTGCTTTTTCGGTTAGTGCCATGGGGCAAGGAGAGCAATCCCTATCGAGATCTTTTAGGTTGGTCTGAAACAAAACAGCAGGTCGTGCAGTTTATTGAGGCAAACAGGGAATCAAGAGACTCCTTTGTGATTGCTGTACCTAACTGGACACTAGGCAGTCGCGCGAATTATTACCTTGGTGAACTGGCGCCAGTTTATGTGATAGACGAGCGCTTTGATCAATTTGATTTATGGGAGGGGCGAGATCCAGCTTCGATCTCTGAAGTGAATTGGGGCGAGATTCTTAAGGATCGACGAGTCATCCTCATCGAAAAGGATGGCTTTCGGTTAGATAGTAAAATTCGACTTCAGATTGAATCTCAAATTCATGAGGGGTTTATTGGCCTAGGCCCTTAGTCCAGTAGCCTCAGCGCTCACCTTAGGTTCGTTTCGAGAACTCACGGTGAATAAACTGGCGACGAAACTGAAAGATTTTTGAAATATCCTTAAAAACAAAACTCCCTGCAAAGATTCTTCCGAGAGCTCCCAGCGGAATTTTATAAACCACCTCATCGGTCAACAAGCATCCACCTGCCAAAGGCTCAAAAGTATGAGTATGAACCCATTTGGAATAGGGACCTTTAATTTGTTCGTCACAAAAGCTTTCATTGGGCGACCATTTGGCAATTTTCGTGCGCCATGACATAGGCACGCCGTGCACTTTAAGCCGATAATCAATGAGCATTCCTTCATAGACTTCACTTGCAGGCAAGTTCTCAATTTCAAAGTTTAAAGTAGGTGGCGTAATCTTTTCGAGGTTACGTGCATCCGCAAAGAACGGAAAGACTTCATCGACCGTGCGGTCAACCCATTGCTCAAAAACCACTTTCCGCTGGCCGCCCTGAAAGTCACTCAGCATTTCGTTGAAGTAAACCCCGAGATTGCTATCACGAAACGAGAAACCTGCCTCTTGTAACCTCATTGGAACAACTTTTTGAGACTGCAGTAGCAGCTGTGCTCGATCTCCAAGTACGACTTTCAAAGCCAACTCCGGCGCCGGCGGCATAAAAGTGCGAAGTCCAAGACTCGTATTGAGAACCTCTGTGAATTCTCTATTGGTCACTGCGGACGGGCTCACACCGTTATAAACCCCGAATGCCGCCTCGTTCTCTATTGCTGTTACGTATATCGAAACGAGATCTCTCCGTGATACCCAGCTCATCCACTGCAGGCCACTACCAAGAGCACTGCCCACTCCTTTGCGGAAGATGGGTAGCATTTCCTCTAGCGCCCCGCCGGTAAGATCAAGAACAATTCCCGTGCGCACGGCCACTTTTCTCAGCGAAGAATTAAAAAGGAAACCATCAAAAAGTGCGGCTTCCCACTCTTTACAAACGTCAGCTAGAAATCCCGTTCCGAGCCCCGATTGCTCATCAAGCGTTTCATCACCGCGATCTCCGTAAATTCCTATGGCCGAAGACGAAACGACTGCTTTCAAAGTATCCGCGCAGTATTGAGAGGCGACGTCGGCAATCAGCTTGAGAGTGTCGATCCTACTCTGCCGAATCCTTTTCTTCTGCTTATCCGTCCACTTTGCTGACGCGATCGACTCCCCCATAAGATGAACGATGGCATCAACTCCAACAAACGCCTCATGAGGAGGATTCTCATTGAGGTTGCTCCATTTATAGAAATTAGCTTTGAAAGAAGACTCAAGCCTTGCTTTGACCGGATCGCGAGTTAGCGCATTGATCGAGTGTCCGCGTCGGCAAAGTTCTTGGCAAAGTTTTTGCCCCAAAAAACCGGTGGCACCTGTTACTAAAATTTTCATGGTGAAGTTTCCCTTTCCATCATTTGGCAATGTACAAATCCTTCACGTCTGCGCCAAAAGCTCCTCAATCTTGTTTATCAGTCGTTTGTCATATGGCTTTACCCAGCTACGAGCGCGAGCCACTGGCAAATTGTTTTTGTCGATGAGAAACTTTTCGAAGTTCCAGAGCACTTCTCCTGAAAGGGCTGAACCACTCTTTACGGTCAAATACTTGTAAACTTCTTGTTTGTTCCTTCCTCTGACGTGATCTTTCTGAAGGAGGGGAAAGCGAACCTGAAACTGCGCTTCACAAAATTTGCCGATCTCTTCACTGTCACCTGGCTCCTGCTTGCCGAAATCATTTGATGGGAAGCCAATAACAGCAAGACCCTTCGGACCGTAATCAGCAGAAAGTTTTTGTAAGTCTTTTAGCTGGGGCGTGAAACCACAAAGAGAGGCCGTGTTAACTATTAGCTTAACTCTACCTTCAAGCTCGGACCATTGAACCTTCTTGCCCGACAGAAGCGTCAGCTCCAGATCAGCTGGTATTGCCTGCCCCTCTTTGTTTTTTGCGGTCTGCCAACCCTTAAGTGTGTTAATCCACTTGGTGATCATCTAAAACTCCTTCGAACAATCTCGTTTTTCCGAACCGTGCTCACCATCCACTTCCACGATATCTCCTCTTTTCTATTTCTGCCGGCTTGATCTCATCTTAAACGGAGTGTCCGGGTAGCGATGTGCTTACTAGGCTAAAGTAAATTTCAGGTATGTCTTCTCGGATCTTGCTCGAATGTATAATCCTGCAAGACGCGTCAAGGTGAGGAGCCTGTGGGATCCAGCAAAGACTTGTCATATCAAGCATTAAGACTTATCTCATTAGATATGCCTAAAAGGTCCCCGGAGTTTCAGGAATTGTCAGAGCAAGTGGGCGAGTTCATCGCCTACTGGGGGTTTAAAAAGATCCACGGAAAGATTTGGACAAATCTGTACACATCAAAAACTCCGCTCGACGCCGGAACGCTTGTAAAGAGAATCCATGTGTCTAAAGCTCTCATCAGCATATCCTTGAAAGAGCTTATTCACTATGGGGTTGTTCAGGAGGCAGGAAAGTCAAGCTCAGGCACTGTTCTCTATGAAGCAAACCCCAAAGTGACCGAGGTCATTATTTCAGTTTTGCGAAAACGCGAGCAAAAAATGGTCTGCCACGCCCTCGCGGCACAGTTGAGGGTCGAGCAGCTAAGCGATGAAGAGAAGGAACGTCTAGGCCTTTGCCAGGATCGTATCGAGAATCTAGGGATCATGGTAAGAGAAGCCAACAAACTCCTCAATAAACTTGTTGCCCTCAAGCCCATCCACTTTCGACTTTTTCGCACCGTCGGCGATAAGATCCGTAAAAACAGTTTTGAGTAGGTAACCTAGTTAATGCCTATTCCGCCGTAGGTTCGCATACGGGCGGATGTATCATCACTCCTGATTAAGGCAGCATAAATGAGGCTATTTGCACCTCTCGAGGCGATTCGCCCTGCGGCGGCAACAAATTTCGGTCCAGACTTTGAAGGATTTGCTCACAACCGCTTTCGTCTGCAAAGTGGGACCTTTTGCGTGGTATGATGAGGCTACATCAAAAGTTTGTTGAAATTTGCCAATCCGCCTACCTAGATTCCTTGGAGCTCTTTTATGACACGCAAGCTACAACTTCTCTTTTCGGCAGCAGCGCTTTTACTCATGGCCACATCTTGCAAGGAAGTTCCTCAAGCTGAGAAAAAAATAAATGCCGACCTACTGATAGGTACTTGGCAACTTGAAAGCTATGGACCTGTTTCTGCACCCCAAACATACAAAGCCGATTCTGAGGGCTACATACAAATACAAAAGCTAAAATTAAATTCTGGTGAGGACAAGTTTACTATTGAAAGCAAAATGCAAACACAGTTTCTTGTTTTTGATCGCACCACCTTTGATTCCTACGAGTTTGAACAAGATCGGCAAGACAAAAATCCACTGCGACCGATATTTAATTTCGAGCCTGTTGGCACAAGATTTAGTTATAGCGTCACTGGCTCCTCGATATCCTACAACTGGACTTCTTCTCTAAGCGTACATACACCTCAAATCGGGAGCGATCCTAAACTGAAGGCTTCGTCGAATTCGCAGGCAGATAATAGCAAACCGCTATTATCACCAGTTTTAGAACTCGACGATAAGCGCCTCGTACTGCAAAAACGCTTTTTTACAGAGGCGGGAGTTATAGAAAATGGAATCCTCACCTACATTAGGACTGATGCCGATATCGTAACTTCAAAAGTTTCCGCGGTTTCGACAAAAATTGTAGAGAGGATTCGAAACACTTTGCGAGTAGAGTCTGCGGTTGCCTTTAAAGATGTCTCACACGAGTTTGCTCACGACATAGCTTCGTCAAAATTCCCTCTGGTTTCATGCTATTTCAACGATGATGGCGGCCTACAGGTTTATGCGGGCTTCGCTCACATGGAACGCAGTCTTGATCACTTGCCCGGATTTGCGGAGCTAGTCCAACAGGCTTCCGAAAAAGGCAAAACAGACTTACAGATTTCCCTACCTCACCTACGTCCAAGCAAAATTATCGCAAGTAGCGAGCCAATATCAATTGATATGGCTCCTTCAGTCGATGCTTCTGGCTATCAAAGAAATAGCTCTGTGGAGCTAGAATTGGTTGATCCAACTGCAGCAGCAACTTTTGGGCATGAGGCCTTTGGTAATCTGATTTATACGTCTGCCAACGTTGATGCCGAATCAGAAGGTAGCACTGAGTGCACTTATTCGAATGCCTCAATATCAACACACGGAACTCGCCTCGATATAACACTCAGTTGTAGCGGGCTCAATGCACGAACAAAAGATGCAACCGTCGTTGATGCCGGCATGGCCGAAGTTAGCATGACCATTTCTTGCCCATTATCTCAATCAGTGTCTTCGGAAAAGTAACCAGCGGGCAACCCCGCCAAAAAGTCGCCCACTAATAGCTCGCAGTTGTATGCAGAAGCTTGCCCCCCGCATTTGACCCACGATACCCAGCACTTGCCGTAGCCGTGACTTTGTTTTTTAGGCTCCAATTTTGATCGGCTTAATAGGCCTGTGACGCTGTTTCGCGAGATCTGATTGCGAAAGCCCTAGGTCCATTAGGAAAACACGGTCAAGAATCTCGCCCGGGTGGGGCGGGGTACGATTTTTTGGGATCATCCTCATTTCTCCTATCTACCCATCTAAAAATGATGCGCCATTGGCTATTTATGCTCACACTGCAGAAGCCTTTCAATTGGTCATCCAGATGTCAATTCTTCTAACCCTTCTAGCGTCACTGTCCAGCCCCAGCTTGTATGATTTTCGAGGATGGATGCAATGACCTTATCGTCAGGAGTTCCTCGAATCGACATTCGAGACTCAATCTCTCCATTTTGAAAGTAGTTCGGCCCTTTACTACAGCAGCATCCTCAGCGCTTTAGGCCCCTTCTTCGGGCATATTTTGCTTCTACCTTTTTTGACTTGTAATTTTTTATTCGGCTTTGCCCACTTGTGCTTATTCAGATGCTTGATCTCTTCTTTGAGAACCTCAGTCTCCTTTTTTAGCTGGTCATTTTCTTTCTTTAAAGATTCATTCTCTATTCGAAGACGATCAATCTCCAAATCCTTATCATCCAGCTGCTTCGGCGCCGGGGTACTCGGTGGACTCTGTTTTTGAATCTTAATTTTTTTGCCATCCATGACCAGAAAATCATAAAAAGATCTCGAAGTTGCCTGGGACACAGGAGCACGAGGGAATTTATTAGAGAGCTCCGGCAAGATTGGCAACAGGCCAACACTCTACTCCACCAGAAACCAAATATTCAACTCCGCGGTAGACAATCATTTTTCGGACTGGTTTTTTGCCGCCCTTCAACTCAAAATTAGAAAAAGTTTTAAGATCTGATCTAGAAATACTTTTCGTCGATTTGATTTCTATGGCAAGTAGGGAGTTGGGTTGCTCTATTATAAGATCAATTTCTCTACCTCCAGTGCTTTCGTAGTAGAAAAGCTGATCGCAGTCAAAAGCTCCAAGCGCTCTTCGCTTTTCGATCTCGCTAATCACAAACTGCTCAAAACGCTGCCTATCAGAAAGTTCGATGCCAAGTGCAGTAGGCACCCCTGAATCTTTAAAATAGTATTTAGGGGCCTTAATCATTCGTTTCGCTGGTCCAAACTGGTAACCTGTGATCGAGAAAACGATTTTTGATAACTCCAAGGCGCGCATATACTTTTTTACAGTCGGATGACTTAGCCCAATTTCTTGCGATGCTTTTGAAATCTCAACGCGACTGCTTGTCGATTGTGCAAGATAAATCATCAGCGCCATAAGGCCGCGTTCATTCTCAAGTTCATTCAGAGTTGCAAGATCACGCAAAAAAAAGCTATTCTTATAGTCTTTTAAAAGTAGCTCCCTATCTTTGTCGGACTTACACGAAACAACTTCGGGGTAGCCTCCGTAGATATTCCAACTACTGAACCCTCGCATGATGACTTTAGCTTCCAATTCATCGAGAGGCTTCTCAAACAGAGGTCTCGGAGGCCCCAGGTTTTCATTCCAGCAGACCGTGGGCAACTCTTTGACTGAAATTCTACCAGCAAGCGTTTCGGCACCTCTTGCCTGCAAGCTGAGTGCGCTTGAACCTGTTAAATAGACAGTTCCCTTTTTTTCGTCGAGAAACTTTTTAATACCGATCAAGATGTTGGGAGCCCTTTGAACCTCGTCGATGACGGTGAGCGGTCCCAACTTGTTTACAAAAGCCTTGGGATCTTTGTCTGCCAACTCGAGGAGGTCATAGTCATCAAGAGTCAGGTAGGTTGCTGACTTAAGACTATCTAGCAACAATGTTGTTTTGCCAGCTCGTCGAGAGCCTAAAAGAAGACAACTTTTTGTGGGTAGGAGAAACCACCTTGGAAACATAGTTTTATTCTATCCTGGATATAGTTAAAGTCAATTTTAATTATACAACCTGAAAAGAAGCGGTTTTGGCGGCAATGCGGGCTCCATCAAAGTGCAACCTAACCATCTTTGTCTGCACTCTAATGGTCCGCCGCAGTCACCTTTACCATTCCTCGACAAATCGAGGAATGGTTTGACCAATCCTCGATTCACCTTAATAATGGTAAAATGAGTGTTATTCGACGATACCTGCTTGATGAAATTTCTAAGGACGCATTAGCCCAAGGCAAAATCGCGTTCATTTCAGGTCCACGCCAAGTCGGCAAGACAACGATGACCCAGACTTTACTCAAAGAGCTTAGGCAAGAGCAAAACTACTTCACCTGGGACGACGATGAGTTTAGAAAAGCCTGGACCAAAGACCCTAAGTCCCTAATCAGACAAATTCCACGAGCATCGCTCGTGGTTCTGGACGAGATACATAAAGACCGTAAGTGGAAGTCCAAAATCAAAGGAATTTACGATTTATTGAAAAATGATTACAAGTTTATCGTAACCGGCAGCGCTCGGCTAGATTACTTTCGAAAGAGCGGGGATAGCCTTCAAGGACGCTATCTACCCTATCGACTTCACCCATTCACATTAGGTGAAACCAATAGAGTTAAACCACCACCAGAAAAAGATTGGGACGAATTGTTAACAAAGACTTTCTCGCTAAGCGACCTAATCAACTATGGAGGATTTCCGGAACCTCAGTACCTTCAAGACCAAAAACAAGTTCAACGCTGGCAGAGACTCTATCGCGAAAGAATGATTCGTGAGGATCTGCGCGACCTGCAGGAAGTGCGAGATGTGCGACAAGTAGAAACCTTGGCCATACTCTTACAAGAAAAAGCAGCCGGTCAGCTTTCTTATGAGTCGCTTCGTGAAGACCTTTCTGTTTCTTTTGAAACCGTGAAGCGATGGATCGACCTTCTCGAGACTCTTTATTATTCTTACCGAATACCACCCTATTCTAAAGCCATTAGGTACAGCCTAAAAAAGGAACCCAAGATTTTTCTCTATGATTGGTCCTTAGCTCAAAACCAAGGTGCAAAATTTGAAAACTTAGTAGCTGGTCATCTGCTTAAGTCGTGTCACGCTTGGACAGACTGTGCAATGGGCGAATTTCAACTCTTTTACCTCAGGGACAAACTCAAACGTGAAGTAGATTTTTTGATAACGAAAGACAGCAAAGCTTTTGCCCTTGTTGAGGTTAAATCAGGTGAGTCGGAGCCCACACCCGCTCTACTTTATTATCAAAAAATTCTTAAACCAGATTTCTGTATTCAAGTCGTGCGAAATACTCGAAAAGAAAAAGGCAAATTACTGCAGCACCCAGGGGTACAAGTTCTTTCTGCAGAAAGATTTTTGGGATCTCTGAATTAGACCTTTCGTGAATCGCGAATGCCACTATCACAGACTTTTTAGGTGCAAAGCTAGACGCGGAAGTGAGCCGAGTTTGCTTTGATGTTTGGAGTGATGGCTCTGGAGCTTTAAAACCTTCTGACCTTTTTGGCGAAGCACATTTTTATGCAAAGGGCGATGATGACAATAAACCTCAACTCGGCTTTCGAGTGTCTTCTGTAAGTAAAGCGAGGTGCTTTGCTTGTGAGTTCGGGTATGTCTTAAAGTTCGATACCAGCTCGCCGGTCGATTTGTCTGGAGTGATTCGTCAGAATGGAGAGTACCGCTACCTAAGGGAACTAGATTTACGAAAAGATGTTGGATTTGTCGAGCTAGAGGTTCGTAGTGACAAAAATAGTCTAACAATTCGGACGTTAAAAGGTGAAGATCTCGTTTCTTCCACAAACTACAAAATCTCAAAGGTAATGAAATAGATTGGTGTTTGCTTGGTGGCTGTTGGTAGTATGCCCCGCTCTGAAGATCTTCATCAGCGCGAACCTGTCAATTTAAAGGTCTTAAAACCCAAGGGTGCTAAAATACTCAGCGAAACGATACCCCCACCAGGCTTCTATCATCGTCACAGGAGGCTTAACTTAGCGGTATTATTTATCTTGAGTTAAAAAATTGCAGACCTCGCTTGCCGGCCCAACAATATGCGGTTGCTTGTTTTGAACTTGCCAACTAGAAAGACTTCCCACCGCTCTTCGTGAATTAGAGAAAACCTGCGAATTATCCGAGGCCGAGGTAGGGCTAAGCTCAAAAACCTTACCCTTTTGATCTGAAACAATTAGAGTGTAGGTGATAGGCAATGTTCGCTTGTCCGCCATAGCGGAAATAATATGGTCACTTTCCTTTAAATTAAATCTTCCAACTAGCGTTCTGCCTTCCTCCGAAGCCTGCTTCTTGACGGTGTCTAATTCGTAGATTTTGTTATCAGAAGATCGCACGAGCAGTTCATATTGAGTAGGATAAACACCCGAAATCCTGGTGACTAATATTACACTATCGTCAGAATGTATTGAGAAAGGACCTGCTTGCCGTCTTGAAACGGAATTTTCTTCGTCCCACCCTGTCGCAAAAATTTGGCCCGCATCGTCTCTTACGACGAACTCGTACTGTGCCGGCCAGACTCCACGTACTTCAGAGACAGCCAAAACGCTATCGCCGTCCATTAATCCCGCATTTCCGATAGACCTTCGCTTACCAGTCCGGGAAGCTATTATAAAGTCAGATTCAGTGTACCCAGGTTCTAGTTCAATAACTTGTTGTGAACTAGAATTCCATACGATCGCCTTAAACTCCGCAGGCAAAGTATTCTTGTATTTAAAAACCTTAATGACATGTTCGTCAGGAGTTAGGTACAAATTGCCGACCTTAGTCATTCTTCCTTCGGGATTTTCAAAAATCTCACCGTTAGACGTCACAGCTCGAATATCATACTGCACAGGCCAAACGCCTGGCACGGGTTGAGCCGAAACTAAGACAATGGGTCGATTCGAAGGCACCTGCGCAAGAGCCGGCAAAGAAGACAGGCCTATTATTACTGAAAATGCGGATACCTTAAACATTTTACCCTCCGAAAGGCCGGTACCGTACCAAGTTTGGTTACCGTCTTAAAGTTTGTTAAAAAAAAACTGCAAATAGAGTGGTTAATCGTTTGTGTTGTGATGATAATACCGGATTCTATGCCGGGGTGTGAGAGTAAAGATTACTCGCTTGGGTGTAGGATATTGCAGTTTATGCTGGCTCTCGTGGTAGGTGCGAAAACCATGGTTGAAGTAGCCAAAGTTGGTAGGGATCCGTTAGTAAAGAAGTTTTTAGGCAACTCTGTGGGCGAGGCTCAACTGGCAGCCTCAAAAGCGAGCTCTAAAATCGGTTATGAAAAATCCCAGGAGGGTCCAAACTGTCAAAAGTTTCTACACCTTGGCGAGTAATCATTACTCTCACACCCGATTCCCAAATCGGGTAAAATCATCCCAACACGAATTTTAAGCCGGTGCCGTCAGCGGGTTGTTTTTCAACAAACTTTGCAACAGTACCAATTACTTGCTTGATCCTGCGCGATCAGGTTTTTTGAAAGCGCATCCAAAGCTGATCCAGTGAATCGGCAATCTGCTTTGCCGAATCGAGAGCTTCGTTGATGGATTGCTTTTGGCGATTTTGAAACTTGGACTCAAGTTTTTCTTCGCGAAGCTGCTGACGAAGCTTGTGCAAGATGCGCCGAGCTCCTGGTATAGAGAAACCATCACGATGTAGCAGTTTTCGAATGAAAAAAAGATTCTCTACATCTTTCTTGGTGTACATGCGCTGATTGTGTTTAGATTTTTTGGGTTTTAGAGAGTCAAATTCGCTCTCCCAATATCGTAGTACATATTGCTTAACACCAATCATTTCAGCCACTTCGCCAATTTTAAACGCCATTTTATCGGGGATTGAAGCGAGCTCCTCCCCGAGCTTAGGATCTGTTTGAATGAGCGCTCGCACTTCTAAATCTTCAAGTGCTACTTGAGGTTTGAGGTCATTAGAAGCCGCTGCCTGCTTTGAGTCTATTACAACAATTTCAAGCGTTTCTTCAATTTCAAGCGTTTCTTCAACGATGGTTTCGACTTCACTTACTTCATTAAATGAAAGTTTAGGGTCTTGCCACTTAACGGATTCACTCGTTACCGATTTATCAAACTCTGATTCACTCGCGGTAGAGGTTTCGAGATTGTTGTTCTGTCCACCAAGTTCACCGGAGTTTTCGGCGGTTTTGGATTCTGCGCAGACTGTCTCGGCAGGTGTTTTTGCAATTTCGTCAATCGACGCGCCAAGCTCGGTCGAAATCTCTGCGTTTTTGATTTCCGTCTCTTTGTGTTGATCTTGCAATTTCACTAACCCCACTGATCAAACATTCAAGCCACAATAAATTCATTCATTCGATCAAACAGTCTTCAGAACCACTTATCATTCTTCATCAAAGTCGTACATATCATCGTCAGCATCATCATCATCATCGGTTAAACCAGTGATATCCTCTCCGTTGAGAACGGCTCTGAACACTTGGCTTGGTCGAAACGTAAGTCTGCGCCGAGCGGAAATAGTTATTTGCTCGCCGGTCTGGGGGTTTCGGCCCACTCGCTCTGGTTTCTGCCTCACTACAAAGTTACCAAAGCCCGATATCTTCACTTTGCTTCCTGTTTGAAGCGCACCTTTTAGTGTGCCCAAAACCAGTTCGACTAACTCGGATGATTCCTTTTTTGAAAAACCGATTTTCTGGTACACCTTCTCAACAATGTCAGCTTTGGTGACTGTTCCCTTTGCGATATTTTCACCGGCCACTATTACCCCCGCCGAAATGCCTACAGGCCCGATACCAATCCCGATTCAATTCTGCACTCTGTTGCTTCGTCGTCGCGGTATTGCTCATATAGCTTCCTCCCCGCGCTCATTGCACGAATGAACTGGAATTAATATAAAGGCTAGCAAGCTATTGAAAACTTTCAAGAATTTAACGAATTCGCGCTTGGAACTGCTGACTCACTGAATCAATAAGCTCTGTTTGAAGCTTTTGAAGCTCAGCATCAGAGAGCGTCGCCTCCTGGTTTTGGATTTTCATCCTGAAACCTACCGATTTGATACCACTCTCAAGGTCTCCACCCTCAAAAACATCAAAAATTCGCACACCTCGCCCGAGCGTTCCTAGCTTATCTTCAATGAACCGGGATATTTCACCAACGGGCTGAGAGGCAGGCACCAAAAATGCGAGATCTCTTTCGACTATCGGGTACTTCGATAAAGGCTTCGGACGATCAATTTTGCGGGGCCTGCTGAGTAGTTCGGTCACATCCAGCTCGAAGGCACAGGCTTGGGTGCGGATTTTATGACTCTCTAAAAATTCTGGCGATAAACTACCAACGCCCCCAAGCAGCGATTGATCTAGTTCCACTCTTGCTGCTTGATAGGGATGAAAAATATTCGGGGCGCTGCTTTGCAAAAGACTCAGTTTCACTCCCGTAAATCTTTGCAAAACCACTTCTAAAATCTTTAAGAGATCTAAGACTTGAGGCGACTGCGTTTTCCAAAGTGGATCAACGCTACCCCACATAACTCCTGCGAGGCGAATAGACTCACAGTACTCCTTTTGAGCCGTGTAAAAAACCGGACCAATCTCATAAAGCGCGCCTTCCTGCGATCCATAGTGAAAGTTGTTCTTTAAGTTACTCAGCAGCCCCGGTAGTAACGACACACGCATGACATCAAGATCTTCGTTGATTGGATTCTTAATAGCCACTGCAGCACCTTGTGGAGCCAAGTGAAAAGCCTGCCATCCATCTAAGTCTCCAAGAAGCTCTGATTGCCATTTCGAAGAGACAAAATGGAAATTGATAGCTTCTTGAAAGCCCGCCGCAGACATCTCTTTCATAAGTTCCCGCTGGCGGATGAAAGTGAAATCTTCGTTTTGTGGTTCAGATAAGAAAACAGGCGTCTTCATAGGAATCTGATCGTAGCCATGCACCCGGGCCACTTCCTCGACAAGGTCCATCTCAATATTTAAATCATGGCGAAACGCTGGAGGAAGTACCGACCAAACCTTCTCTTGATCGTCGACCTCGCACCCTAGTCGTTTCAGAATTCCATTTATCGTTTCATCTCCCAAAGCTATGCCAAGCCTTTCAGCTGCCGTCTGACTAGAAAATGCTATCGCTTGCGGACGAAGTGGCTGGGGATAAATATCGTAAGGATCATCGCACACTTGCCCACCTGCTAGCTCACTCAGCAGCCCCGCCGCTCGGTTCATGGCAAGTAAAGTTGCCTCAGGATCAACGCCGCGACTGAATCGATAACAGGCATCTGTCTCTATTCCAAGCCGGCGCGAGGTTCGCCTTACTGCGGACGGCTTAAAAAATGCAGATTCGATAAGTACATCTTGGGTTTGATCCGTTACGCCCGAATTTTTAGCCCCGATCACTCCGGCGAGCGCAATCACTCGGTCTGAATCGGCAATGACCAAATCATCTGCGACCAAACTCAGCTCCGTACCATCAAAGCTCACCATCTTTTCGTTTGCTTCTGCTCGCCTCACTCGAATTTGTGCTTTTGCAATCGCATTAAGATCAAACGCATGTAGTGGTTGACCCAGCTCCAGCATCACATAGTTTGTTATGTCTACTACATTGTTGATCGAGTTAACGCCTACAGACTCTAAGGCACGTCTTAACCACTGTGGGCTTGGTGCTACCTTTATGTCCTTAACTACAACTGCGCTGTACCTGGGACACAAATCCGTTTCAAGAACTTGAAGATCAATCAACTGCCGAGTCGAATCCGAAATAACTGGAACTGACTCAATCGGAAATTCTGCCTTAACGCCAGTCAATGCTGCAATTTCACGAGCAAGCCCGAAATGACTTAAGCAATCTGCTCGGTTCGGCGTCACTTTAAGTTCAAAAAACACATCATCAAGGCCCAGGACATTAACAATTGGCTCTCCTGGCTTTGTCTCTTTTGGTAAGATAAGAATGCCCTCATTATCCGCCGAAAGCCCAAGCTCCTTCGCTGAGCAAAGCATCCCGTTAGATTCCACTGCTCTGATTTTGCTGGCTGTAATTTCGAAGTCGCCCGGCAAAATTGCTCCCGGCAATGCCACTACGACAGCATCGCCCTCCTGATGATTTCTAGCGCCGCAGACAATTTGGTGTTCACGGCCATCTCCGGTTGATACAGAACAAACCGATAGCCTGTCTGCATCTGGATGTTGAGACTTCTTCGAAACAACGCCGCTGACAACATTTTTAAACTGCTGCCGCTGATTGCTCACCGACTCCACTTCTAGTCCTGCTTGTGTGAGCACGTCAGCAAGCTTTTCTGGCTTGGTTTTATACGATGAAACGTCTACGTACTTTGAAATCCAGTTGAGCGAAATCTTCATGGGAACTGCTCCAAAAACCGAACATCATTGTCAAAGAAGAGCCGGATATCTTGAACACCGTATTTCACAATGGTTAGGCGCTCGATGCCCATTCCAAACGCCAAACCTTGATATTCGTTGGGATCTACTTTTGCTGCTGAAAGCACATTTGGATGAACAAGACCACAGCCTGCCATCTCGATCCATCCTGTGCCAGAGCACATGCGACAACCTTTTTCTTCACAAAGGGGGCACGAGCAATCAACTTCTGCGGAGGGCTCTGTAAACGGAAAAAAGCTAGGACGAAATCTCGTCTTTACATTTGGACCAAAAAAATGGCGATTAAAGTAATCCAGTAAGCCCTTTAAATCAGCCATCGAAACTTTCTTATCCACCCAAAGGCCTTCTAGCTGGTGGAACATCGGGGAGTGCGAGATATCGCTGTCGCAGCGAAAAACTGTCCCCGGCCCGAGAACCCGAAGCGGAACACCCTCAGTCTCCATCGCACGAATTTGGATCGGACTAGTCTGCGTTCGAAGCACGTGCGAATCATCTATATAGAACGTATCTTGCATGTCGCGAGCAGGATGATCTTTGGGAATGTTAAGAGCCTCAAAATTATAGTTGTCTTTTTCGATGATTGGACCGCGGCGAACAGAAAAACCAAGCTTTGAAAAAATCCCAACGATCTCGTCATAAACCCTACGAAGCGGATGCTGACTTCCTTTTAGACGATGTTGACCGGGCAGGGTCATATCTAAACGGTCTGATTTCAGCTTAATCTCAAGTTCTGCCTTCTTGATGGTCTCAAATCTTTGCGCGAAGTGCCCTTCAAGGCGAACCTTCACTTCGTTGATCCGAGCGCCCACCTGAGGGCGTTCAGCTGGGTCTACGTCTTTGAGGCCCTTCATGAGTTCGGAGATTGGCCCCTGTTTACCCATGAATTTTGCCTTCAACTGAGACCAATCATTGGCAGTACTGACCTTCTCTAGTTCCTGATGAGCTGCTGACTCGATTTCTTTAAGTTTTTCATTCATATCCCTGAGATTATTGAATGATTTTCTATCTGTTTTCAAATACAATCTGCCCATTAATTCGAGAGCTAGGGTTTTTGCTAAGTTCTGCTGCGAAAGCACAGATGCCAGCTCTCGTGGATTGTTTTTTAGCCAGAGTCGATAAGACTGGCCCAACTCTTGAACTAGATTTTGAAAATGGCCCATCGAAACAAACAGAATTATTCAGCCTATAGCCAAAAGCGCGTGAAAACTGAGCACCAAAAGCACGGGAAGCACCGCAGGGCTCAGGAGCGGTACTCCCTTGAGGAATCTCAAGATAGGCTCAGAGATCTACTCGGAAGGCATGGCTGCGAGTGGGTGAGCTCCTCAGCTTTGAAACAACTGGCGCTTTTTTACCGGCTACTCGTATCAGGGCAGGACAAGCAGAACTTCACGCGTCTCCTCACTATGAAAGACATTGCCATTAAACACTTTATCGACTCTTTGTTATTGGTCAGTTTGTTAAGAGAAGGAAGAGGTGTTGAGAGTCCTCTACTGGATCTCGGAACGGGGCCAGGGTTTCCGGGAATTCCCATTGCGATTGCAGAGCCGGATTCAAAGATTATGCTCGCCGAAGGGGTCCAAAAACGCGTTGAGTTTTTAAAGATAGTACGTGACAAACTCGAACTCAAGAATGTCGAGATTTTTGGCCGCAATATTGACGAAACGTTTGAGTATCCAGTGAGCTCTGTCGTGACCCGCGCGGTTGAAGAAGCCAAAAACACGCTAAGCAACGTATCTTCATGTCTTAAGGTTGGGGGTTATGTTTACCTAATGAAGGGTCCTCAGTTTAAAGAAGAAATTAAGAGATTTGAGAGTGGCCCGATGGTTAATCAGTTTCAGTTTGTAAAAGTGATTGAGTACGATATTCCGAAAACGCCTCACAAAAGATCTTTGCTCGTCTTTCATAAGTTTGCACAAAACATTGAGGCAGTGTGACTGAATTTGTTAAACGGATCGAAAGCCGGCAAAGCAAAGGGACCGCATGACCGCACCTGGTAAGAAGATCGAGGGCCAGCGAAGCAAGGGGCCAGCATGAACGCATCGACTAAAAAAATCGAGAGCCGGCAAAACGCCCAGTTTAAATACTGGCGATCACTGACGGAAGGCCGCGGTCTAAAAAAGGGCGAACACTATTTGGTGGCTGGCTCTAAGTTAGTTAACGAATATCTCGCGAGTGATAGCGAAAACGTACGAGCTATAATTGGCTCAAGCGAATGCGGCGCAAGTTTGACTGACGAAAGCGAGTCTTTTCTTGCTCACGATTTTTTTGATCTTTCCAGTTCTCTATTTGAAGAACTTGATGTCTTGGGAGCTCGCTTCCCCCTTCTGCTCGTTTCTCAGTCTCCCCTTCATCAGATAGAAGAACTGAGCAAATATACGAGTAACGAGAATTGCCTTGTGTTACCGCTGAGTGATCCGAGTAACTTGGGTGCTTGCTTGCGCTCCGCGAAGGCCTTTGGCTTTAAGAATATCGTTTTGTGTGCAGAGTCTGCCAATCCTTTTTTGCCTAAGTGTGTTCGCACTCTTGCTAGCCCACTATTTGGTTTTCGCTTTTTCCAAGGCGGAAGTTTCTCAACCATTCTGGGTGAACTCGACGGAGAGGTTTTATGCTTAGACCTTGACGGAGAACCTCTTCAAGATGCGGCTTCAAACTTAACGGGACCCGTTACTTTGGTTGTTGGTGAAGAAGGAAAGGGATTTGAAAAATGGCAACAATGCGCCGAACAACTCCTTATCAGAAAAGTAAAGATAGCACACAATTCATCTGTAGAATCATTGAATGCTACCGTCGCCGTTTCTATCGCTCTATGGGAGATCTCTAAGAGACTAAATTAGGAGACTAGTTTAAGTATCACTTCTTTAAGAAAGATTTATTTAATAGAGATCTATTTAAGAGAGATTTCTCTCAAGCGAAGCCTACTTTAGGAAAACCTATTTAAGAGCCTGTTGCTCTGATTCGATGACACTCAAAACCTTTTTTAGTGTAGCGAAGCCGAAAATCTTGATTTATCTGCGATTGATCGAACCGAACGCCATTCATGGGATTGACCGTCATCTCTGAGCCGTCTAAGGCAAAGTGTTTGTGATTGAACCCGGCGCTCAATAGTGACAGATTTGGCGTTATCACCGATCCGTTAATCACGATGTTTGATCCTTTCGAGTAAATAAGTGTGATACCAATTCCTTTGTTTGCGTACAAATTTGCCTCTGCAAGTGCGACGATACCTTTGCTTTTTGTCCCACTTACTTTATCAATCGCGAAGTAAGGCCTCTTTAAGAAGCTTTTATTGTAGATATCTTCTGCATTTGCGGGAGCCAACCAGCTGTAGATCCTTTTAATTGATTCTATGTTGGTTCGAAAGATGGGATCCTGCTCTTCTACATGCGCAATCACTCTTAAATCTAATGCGCCCAGAAGAATAAACTCCTCAGCTGCGAGCGATATCATATCACTTCCCAAGCGCGCTTCAGCCTCTGTGCGGCGAGTACTACTTTCAGCAGTCAACGAATAAGGAAATGCCGAATTAACGTTTTTAATATCATCTGGAACGTAAATATTGCCTTTTGCATAAATGGACCCTTGTCCAGTTATGCAGCCCGCAAGCACTAGGTCACCTTCGATGAGCACTTCGCCTTCTACTCGCAGTGTTTTGTTAGCCGGGCAGCTCGGGTCATAATCGTTGAAGTCATCGGGTTGAGAGTTTGCCGGCACCTGATGCCCTAGGTACTTACCATTTACAAAAATGGCATTTGAGGAAATGGGACTGACAACCACCGTACCGTCTGCTGTAACTATTTTGCCACCTTTAGAGTCTTTGTTGGCCACTTTGCAGGTTTCGAATTGAAATTCTGGAAAGTCACTTTCGTTAATAATTGGTCGATTTTTAAAGGGATTCATGGGTAGATTAGCCTCAGCTATTGCTCTGCGAGCTGGTTCTGGGTGCGTCAGCGTATAGAGATCACCTTCTTTTATTTCTACATTTAGAAATTTATTGTGCTCTTCACCCGGTATAATAATGAGTTGTCCGTCTTCTTCTTCAAGATTTGAAGTGATGAGTTCTGGCAGCACATCCGCGATCAATTGCGGATCACTCAAGTCATCTCTCACACTTCTGTCAAGGATCAGTTTGTTGAAATCCCAATGCTGAAGCTTTTGATCAGCGGCATAAACATTGCCCCAAATTGTTCCGGATGAGTCGCTTCGAAAAGTGAGTGTGCCAAATCCGGAGACGTCTCCGTTAATACGCGTGTGACACATGACACACGCCATATTCTTAGTGAGTATTCCTAAAGACAGTACCTTCGTGAGATTTTCTTGGAATTGCTCATCGTCTGTTAGCGGCGGGGGGCTTTCTGAAAACTTGAGCTCTTTGGGTTGCCCTTGCTGAAAATCTACCTTAGAGCAATTTTGAAAAGCGAGGGTTATAATGAGAACGGCAATGCCGCCGAAAGCCGATTCTTTAGTCATAGCCTATTTAGGTGCAATGAAGGTGCCTTGTACCAAGTTGCTTTCACATAGAGTAAGAGTGAGATTTCTCATTACGAGACGTCATCTTTGTAGACAAGACCCTAGTCCTTAAACAATCCGGCGCTGCCGGGATTTTTTGCGCTGGCCCGCGGTAGGCGATCGGGTCAGATTTTGCCGCTGATCTGGTGAGTGCCCAGATTCAGATTCAGATTCAGATTCTAATTCTGATTCTGATTCTGATTCAGATTCAGTTTCAACTCTCACTTTCGACCTAGAAAACGAACATCTAAGCCATCATAATTGCTAGCTGAAAGGGTTCACGCCTTCGTGGTGCTGCAAGTGATGAGACTTGCAAAGAACAACGACATTCTCTGGGGTGTCTTTACCTCCGTGCGAGACTGGAATGATATGATGTAAATCTAGCCACCTTTTTTCAGGGCATCGAAAGCCTCGATTGTTTCTGTGAGTGCAGCGATTTCCGTCGCG